>JASHTH010000213.1 GCA_030040655.1 Acidobacteriaceae bacterium
TTGAGATCGAAGTCGACATAATTGGCCACGAAAAGGTCGAGATGGCCGTCGCGATCGTAGTCGACGAAGGTGCAGCCGGTGTTCCAGCGGGTTTTGGGACCGGGCTGAACGAGGCCGGCCGGCTCGGTGACGTCGGCGAAGGTGCCGTTGCCGTTGTTGCGATAAAGAACGGGCTGGCCGTAGTAGGAGACGAAGAGATCGTCCCAGCCGTCGTTGTTGTAGTCACCCACACAGCAGGCCTGGCCCCAGCCGGTCTTGTGCTCCAGACCGGTGCCGACGGTGATGTCGGTGAATGTCCCGTCGCGGTTGTTCTTGAAGAGGCGGCAATGCGGCTCCTGGCCCTTGGGGAAGCCTTCAAGGCGCCAGCCGTTGACCATAAAGAGGTCGACCCAGCCGTCCTGATCGTAGTCGTAGAACGCGAGGCCGCAACCGGTGGTTTCCAGCAGGTATTTGTTGTGGAGCTTGCCACCGTAGATGGTTTCTTCGGTCAAGCCGGCCTGGGGTGCGACTTCGACAAAAGTGACTCCAAGCGGTGTGCCTTCAATGGGAGATTTGGGGCCGGGCGGCGGCGGCGCAGGCTTCGCATCATAGGTGCGCTCCTGCGGACCGATCTTGATGGGCGACTGCTGCTGCTGGGCCGACGCCAACGCGACGATGTCGGCAAAGGGAAGAACCAGCGCCGTGCGGCTGAGGGAGCGGATGAAACGGCGGCGGCTGAGGCTGCGATGATTCAAAACGTGGTCCTTCCTAGGGTTTTTCGGCGGCGGCGCGCTGAGTTGGTGCGGGCTCCTCGGCATGGACGTGCCAAGGTACGCTCTCGTTGGAGATCTCGGGATGCTTGCGCAGGTAGTCGAGCGAGTAAGTGGGCGCACCGGGATCGATGCGCTTCATGGTGTACTGCGCGGCCTCAAACGCGGCTTGCTGCTTCAATCCTTCGCGCCGGTACAGGATGGCAAGGTTGTAGTGCGCGGCCAGGTCGTCGGGATCGATGGCCTGTAGGGCCTTGAACTCCGCGATAGCTTCGTCGGGATGGTGCTGTTGATAGTAGGAGATGCCCAACTCGCGGCGGGCATCGCGGGAATCGGGGTATTGGGCGACGACTTTTTCGAGGTCGGCGACTTCGGCGGCGGAGTGGCGCGCGCGCCGCTCGACCAGCGCCATGTAGTAGAGAGCACGGGCATCGTCGGGATGAAGCTGGAGAGCCGTCTCCAGCGGCTTGCGCGCTTCCTCGTATTTTTCCCAATCGATGTAGTCGAGTGCGACGTTGATGTAGCCGTCTTTGTAATCGGGCCTGAGGCGAACGACCTGCTCGAAGGCATCGAGGGCATCCTGATGCTGGAGCTCGTCGAGCAGGCCGATGCCGAGATTGTTCCAGCGCATCCAGTCGGGGTTGTCGCCCGGCGGCGCTGGTTCGGGCGAGTTGTGGCCGATATTGAGCGTGCGCGCGCGCGAGGCCAGCTCGACCAGCGGGTAAGCCGGATGATCGGGACCGAAGATGTTATTTAGATAAGATTGGCGGAAATGGCGGTAGTTGACCCGCGCTATGACCGTGATGGGTCCCTTGATGTCGGCCGGAAGCTGAAAGCGATAGCGCACCAGTGCCGAGCGGCCGGACTGGACAGTGTTGTCGTAAGCCACGGAGTGGATGGTCCAGACCATGTGATTGTCGACGAAGTCGCCGAACAGGTTGACGGGACGATTGGTAAAGCTGTGCGCGCTGGGATCGAGCGAGCCGTCGGGCAGCACGTCGCCGCTGGAATAGAGGGTGGCGCCAGTTGAATCCTTGACTGTGAACTGGGTCCAGGCTTCGTAGAGGTCGCGCACTTCGGGCACCAGCGAGTGGCCGATGTTCTTGTTCTGAATGACGACCCAGGCTTCGACAGTCTGGCCGGCAGGAAGATTGAAGGGCACGGTGCCGAGCGGCGCGATTAAAAGGGGATTGTCGCCGATCTTCAGCGCGAAGATATCCACGTTCAGGTAATTGCCGCTGCGCAGGAATTCGATGGTCTTCTTCAGTTGCTCATCGAAGCCGTAATAGAAAGGCACGGCGGTGTTGCCGGCAGCCCACCGGTGCGAAGCGAAGGTTCCGTTCTTGGCGCCGGGCTCGGGCAGCGTGTTGGGCGAACGGACCATATGACAGCCCTGGCAGGTGGTGAAGTCCGTCTGGTAGAAGGTGAGGGGATTCTGTTGCGAGAATTTCGAGTTCTGCCACTCGTCGTATGCGGTAAAGGCGCGGATCCACTTATAGTCGTTCAGCATGGGCGGCAGATTGGCCTTGTGACAGGCGGCGCAGAACTGTGCCGAGTGGTAGATCGGTTGCATGACGGCCTTGGAGTGGCGATCAAGGTGCGCGAGGATCTCGGAGTCGGGCACCATGCCGGGAATGCGGTTGCCCTGTGCGTCGACGATCACCGCGGGAACGGCGAGGACGAATCCGCCATTGCCCAGCTTGGAATCGACGCTCTGGATGGAATGGCAGACCATGCAGGTCAGGCCGTCCCGATCGAAGGAACGGTCACCGTTGTAGCTCGAGTCGAGCGCGCCGGCCAGCACGCCGACCGGGTTGTGGCAGCTATCGCAGTGACGGGCGAACGCGATCCCCTTGGTACGGATCAGAATGTTGACACTCTGGCGATAGAACGGCGTGCGGAAGGCGTTCGAGTGCAGCGCCTGCCGCCACTGATGGTAAGCCTCCTGATGGCAATGGCCGCAGTATTGGGCGTCGGGGAACGCACTGGGCGGAAGAAAGTCGTTGCCTTCGACTTTCGCGTTGCCGGGTAAGGAAATGCTGTCTTTGGTGAAGTCAAAGTGGTAGGTCTTGCGGATTTGATCGGCGTAAGTCTTGCGGGCGGTCTGTTCCTCGGCCCGCGGGTCTTCGCCGGCGCGCGTGGTGCGGAGACACAGCTCGCCGGCGGCGATCAGCAGCACGATGAAGGCGCAGATGGTCCGGGTCCGGCTCTTCAACACGCTTGGATCCTTTGGCAGCCATTGCCGGCTCGAGCGCCGGCTTGTGTCGTTCAGCCGGTTTTCTGTTCGAGCCAAGGCGAACCGCTGGGAATGGGGAAGACTGCCAAGCAAAAGTATAGCCGCTCGGTGTGTGCCTGTACACGAAAACAGGCGCGGGCGGTTCCAGCGTTCTCGGAGACGCCGCGAGGCGAAGCTATACCGTCATTTCGCCCACGACACGAGCGTAGCTGGCCAGAATCTCTTCCCATGCGCCCGGACTGTCGAAGATCGCGCGCAGCTTTTCTGCGCCGATGCCGTGCCGCTCGAGCTTACTGTGTTCCAGCTCCACCAGTGTGGCCCCGTCTTCGGCTGTAAACCGGATCTCCACTTCGCTGGCCCGGCTGATATCCGGATCGTAGCCCCACTCCTCGGAATCGCGCTTCGGTCCGACATGCCACCTGAACCGCGCCTGGTGCGGGGGATCCCAATGGAGCACCGAGCCCCAGTCACACTGCCGTCCTGCGGCATCCTGCTCGTACCAGCGCCCGCCCACGCGCGGCTCAATCACCACCAGCTCCCACTCCTTGGCCCCAATGTGATGGCTCTTCGGCCACCAGGTCTCCATCTGCTCCACAAACACGTGGAATGCACGGTCAATGGACGCTTTTACGCGAACGCTCTTTCTGACGACTGCCTCTTCCACGCCGCTGTCCATGCCTGTTTTCCTCCTCCGGCTTCTCCGCCGCTTGCTTGAACGCGCCCATCGCGCGAGTCCACATCTGGTCGAAATGCGCCCGTAGCCGCGCTACTCCCTCCGGGTCCAGCCGATACAGCCTGCGCGTTCCTTGCTGCGAATCCCTCACCAATCCCGCGTCTTTCAGCACCTTCAGGTGCTGCGAAACCGCGGGCCGGCTCACCGGCATTGCCCGCGCCAGTTCATTGACGGCCAACGGCCCCGCGGCCAGCTTTTGAAAGATCGCCATCCGTGTGGCGTCACCCAAAGCGTCCAGCCCGGCCTGTAGGTAAGTATTCACTTACGTAAGTAGACGCTAACCGATTCGACTTGTCAACAGAAAAACGCGGCCAGCAAACGGAGCCGTGGAAGCATCGCCGGCAAATCGGAGTAGCGATCGACCGTTCCGGGCAGCCGAAGACCGGCCCGGTGCCGCCCGGCAGCGGTGCATTTTCCCTCTGGGGATAAAGCCCAAGGATCCTTCCTCATCAAGCAATGTACGGGCTAAAGCCCATACTCTTCAAAATGCACCGCTGCCAATCGCTCTTCCGGCAGCGGGTCGCCGCTATACTTGATGTCGTTTCGAAATCGGAGCGTCATCGCCATGAATCGAAGATCGTTTCTTCGCGGCCTGGGAGCGGCCACCGTTGTCACGCCGGCAAGCCTGCGGCACGCAGTTGCGGCCATCCCGAAGATGAAGATCACGCGCGTGAGAGCTTATCTTCCTCCCAACCCCAACCCGCTCTTCAATCAGAGCGATGTTGTGGTTACCGTTGAGACCGACGCGGGCATCACCGGCATTGGCGAGGGTGGCGCGAAGGATACGCTTTCGCCGTCGGCCGGACGCCTGATCGGCCGGGATCCTCAGCACATCGAAGCGTTGTGGCAGGATATGAACCGCGCGTTCTTCTACCCCGCCGGGCGCGAGCGAACCGACGCAATCGGCGCGCTCGATCTGGCTCTGTGGGACATCCGCGGCAAGGCATTAGGCTGCCCTGTGCATCAGCTTCTTGGCGGCACGGTCCGCAACTACTGCGAGCTCTACAACACGGCGGGCATTATTCCCGGAGTCACTCCGGAGATGGGCATCCGGGAGCGGGCCAAGCTGACGATGGAAGCGGGTTATCGGGTCTTTCGCTTTGGCGCCATGGACAGGCCGCCCAATACCACCTACGACACGAGAAAGCAGATCACTCATTTGCGCGAAGAGTGCGCCGAGGCCAGGGAGGGCGTTGGACTCGACGGGAACTGGGCCGTCGACTTCCACCAGCGATTCGATCTGGCGGACGCCATTCGCGGCTGCGACGAAATCGAAAGCCTGGCGCCGTTCTTCGTCGAAGACCCAGTCCGCACCGAGGCCTTCCAGCAGGACCTGCCCATCCTTCGCGAGAAAGTGAATGTGCCCTTGGCCGCGGGCGAAGAGTGGGGCAACCGGTGGGATTTCAACCGGCTCGTCGAGGAGCATTCGATCGATTTCGTGCGCGCCACCCTTCCCAACGTCGGAGGCATTACGGAGATGATGAAGATCGCCGCCTTGTGCGAGACGCACTTCGTCGGCATTGTTCCGCACTTTACCGGCCCCATCGCTACCGCGGCGCTGGTCAACTGCCTCAGCACGTTTCCCGGCCCGCTTCTGATGGAGTACAACTTTCAAGGCCGGACCTTCGACTATCTGCCGGTTTGCCTCGACTTCCGCGATGGAAAGCTCTATCCCAACGAGCGGCCCGGCCTCGGCGTGGAGCTCGATACTAAGCCGCTTACGCAGATTGCGGAGATTACCGAACCGGTGACCGCGCGCGCACAAACCTACTTTCGACCCGATGGATCGATCACCAACTGGTAGCGGGACTTTCGGCTATTGCGCCACACTCTTCTCGAGCGGGTGATGGCCCATCGGCGTAATGAACTCTGCGCCGGCGGCATTTTGCCGTGAATCGAGTGAAGGTTCATGCGGCTCGTCAAGGATGAAGCCACGTCGGAGAAATCTGTGGGTCGCTGATACGGTCGAATGATGCCGGGGAGTTCCGCTCGCGTCGCCGGCGAAGCCGCTGCCGGATGGTGGGGCGCCGGCTTTTTGGGGTAGCCCGTTGCCTTTCGAACCCGTTTGACCTCGCCGGTAAACGCTACGCCGTTATCCCGGATGAGCGCCCAGCAGGGCGCTACGGCAATTCCTGAGTTGGTGTGGCCTTTTGGGTTTAGTGCAAGGTCGCCGCTCCTTGGGGTCGCGTCGACTCAAGTTTAGCGACTTCGGGATACGGCGACTCAGGAATTGCTATAGTCCAGCAAAGTGTCCCGAATCTTCCGGCTGAAACCGGTGTGCGATTGTGCCGATAGTGTTCAGGCGCGGCACTCGTCGCGTGCTCTTCCTTCCAGGTGCGATGAAGCCCACCCTTGAACTCTCGATGATCGTAAAAGACGGCGCGCA
>JASHTH010000214.1 GCA_030040655.1 Acidobacteriaceae bacterium
TGCGCCGTCACCCCGAAGTCTATCAACTTCTCACCGTCGAACTTAGCCGTCACCTGAATCTGGTGTGCGAGCAGTTGCGCACTGTCGGCCTGGCTTCTTCGGCGCCCGAAAAGCTGGCCCGCCTGTTGCTCGATTGGAGCGAGAACGGCCAGACCACCGATTCCGGCACGCGCTTCCACTTCCCGCTCACGCATGAAGAGATCGGCAAATTTATCGGCACTTCGCGCGAAACCGTAACTCGCACATTGAGCACTTTCCGGAATCGCCGCCTCGTTTCCTGCCACGGCACAACGCTTACCATTCCCAGCCGCATGGCTCTGGAGACCTTCGCGCGCTGCTAGGCTCTTCGAAAAGCGCCTTGTAACAGGGCACGACTTCAGTCGTGCCGAAAGGGAACCAAAAACCGAGGGTTTTAACCCCTGAGGTTCGAAAAGACGATCCAACGCAGATGCTCCTGAAACATGCATCGGCGATCGGTAACCGCGATCGCTGTCGTTCTTCCAACGAGCGCCATTCATTTCTGTCCACCTTTGTTATCCCGCTCGCTGGGCATTTTCAAACCTCCTCCTTCGATAAACAACCCACAAGCCTCCACGGTAAGCGGTTCCACAGCAGCTATACGCCGAAGCAACAGAGGCAAAGTGGCTCTTTCCTCAAGAAAGAGCCACCTTGAACGGCGTCCGAAACCGGATATAGTGACTGTGGAACCGCTCTAGAATCAACCCATTCCACCGTGGAGGCGCTTTTATGCGCAACTCGCTCTTCGCTCTCCTCGCCGCGCCGCTTCTTGCTTCGTCCATCTCTTCCGCTTTGGCCCAGGGCGCGCCGCCGCAGGGCGTCGCCGGCCAGCCCTACACCATCGAGTACTACTACAAGGTGCAATGGGGGCATCAGCAGGAGTTTCTCCAGCTTTTCTTGAAGAACCACTGGCCGCTGCTCCAGAAGATCGAATCCACCGGGCGCATTACCGCGCTGAAGATCGAGTCGCCCGCCTATCACACCACCGAGGACGGCCGCTGGGATTATCGCGTCACCATCCGCTACAAGGATTCGACCGCGGCTACGACTTCCAATCCCGACGAAGAGGCGTTCATCCGCCAGCTATGGCCCGACCAGGATACGTACAAAAGGGAAGAGCAGCGGCGATTCGAGATTCTGCTGGCGCACTGGGATCTGCCCGTCACCGACATCACGCCGGCCCGCTGAACGAGAACCGGCGACCCTCTTCACGCACCTCGATCTCCCGCGAGCAGCGCCTCGGCCAGCGCTTGCCACTCCTCTTCGAGCGCAGGCCGGTGAAAGCTGCGTCCGGCGCGCTCGTACCAATAGTTGGCGTTCCCATCCGCACCTTCCTTGCGATGCAGATAGGCGTGTACGGCCATGCCATCGAGCGTTTCCAGCTCGTCCACCAAGCCGTGAGCACGCGCCCAATCGCCCTTAGCGTCCCACCACAGCGCTCGCACCGTTAAGGGCAATCCGCCCGGAGGCTCGGCTGCCGCAACCGATGCTTTGAAGTCTTCAACTTTCATGTCGAATCTCTCGTTTTGAAGCATGATCGCGACCAGGCAGGTGATCCATGTCACAGCCAGCCCGCTGCAGTCACTGATACATGTAGATCACCGTTCCGATACATAGTGCAAGGGGTCCATTCAAGGGGAGCACGGGTGGGTTGGCGTTGGAAGCGCTGCTCCGACCCCGCGCGGAGGCCAAAACTGTGAAGTCCGCCCGCAGCAGAGCTGATTCATCCGCTGTTTGCAACTCAGACCGAAACGGTCGTATACTGAATTCCGACTATTCCGGTCGTAGTTTCCGGGTCCTGCGGTTCCGTAAGACCCTCGGAGTTCGGAAGGTGAGCGTCCTGAGCGAATTGAAGATCGGCGAGGCGGGGATCGTCGTTGCCTTGAATCTTCCCGAATCGGTGCAGAATCACCTGATGCACATGGGGTTTGTGCCCGATGCTCGGGTCACGGCTCTCCGCCGCGCACCTGCCGGCGACCCCACCGTCTATGGCGTGGATGGGCTGGAGATTGCCCTGCGCCACGAGACCGCCGAAGCCATCCGTGTCCGCAGCGCCTCGACCGAAAGCCGCAAGGAAAAGGAAATTCGCGAGCTCGACGCCCTGCTCGAGGCTTCGAAATGAGCAGCTGCTGCACGCCGCCGAAGTTCGCTCCGCCTCCCGAGCCTCGGAAGGGCAAGCTGAGCACGGTGGTGCTGATCGGCCCGCCAAATTCCGGCAAGTCCACGCTTTTCAATCGTTTGACAGGGCTGCGCCAGAAGGTCGCCAACTATCCCGGCGTCACCGTCGAGCAGCGCATGGGTTTGATGGCCGGTGTCGGCCGCGACGACCTAACGTTGATCGACCTCCCTGGAATCTATAGCCTCACACCGTATAGCGAAGACGCGCGCGTGGCCGTCGATGTTCTGCGCGGCAGAATGCCCGGCACACCCAAGCCGGACGCTGTGCTGCTGGTGCTGGACTCGGTCCATCTCACGCGGCAGTTGATGCTTGCCGCACCCGTGCTTTCCCTTGGCCTGCCTACGCTTGTGCTCCTCAACATGAGCGACCTGATGAAGCAGCGCGGCGGCAGCGTGGATCCGTTGAAGCTGGCCCGCGAACTGTGCGCTCCCGTGGCCCAGATTAGCGCCTTTTGTGGAACCGGCCTTGACGCGGTTCCTCTCTTTCTCAACCAGCCGGGCAACGGGGCAGGCGACCACCCGCTGGCGCTGCCCGTGATCGGCAACGCCGCCAGCGCGCACTCCTGGGCCGCGCAGGTCAGCCGCCGCACCGGCTATCACGCTCCGCTATCGGCCGAAAGGACGCGCCGGCTCGACAACATTCTTTTGCATCGTATCTGGGGTCCGCTGCTCTTCCTGATGGTGGTGGTCGGCGTCTTCGAAGTGGTCTTCTCCATCGGTCAGCCCCTCTCGGATGGTTTCGGCGACCTGCTCGCCCGCGCCGCCGACCTGGTGCGGCCGCTCCTGCCCGCGGGATGGCTGCAATCCTTGCTGCTCGACGGCGCCTGGAAGGGCATCTCGTCGGTCCTGGTTTTCCTCCCCCAGATTCTGCTCCTCTTTCTGTTCATCGGAATCCTCGAGGACTCCGGCTACCTGGCCCGAGCCGCGCTCATCGCCGACCGCGTCATGCGTACCATCGGCCTGAACGGCAAAGCATTCATCCCGCTGCTCTCGGCTTACGCCTGCGCGGTTCCGGCCATCATGGCCACGCGCACCATTGAGAACAAGCGCGACCGCATGGCCACCATCCTGGTCACGCCGTTCATGACCTGCTCAGCTCGCCTGCCGGTTTATATGTTGCTCATCGCGGCCTTCATCCCGCATGTCTACTATCTGCACGGACTGCTCGGCCTGCAGACTCTGGTGATGCTGGGGCTCTACCTTGCCGGCTTCGTCGCCGCGTGCACCACCGCGCGCCTGCTCAAGAGTTCGATCCTGAAATCGAGCGAGACGCCCTTCATTCTCGAGTTGCCGCAATACCGCAGGCCGACGCTCCGTTCGCTGTGCCTGCGCCTCATCGATCGCGCGCGCATCTTCCTTCGCCAAGCCGGAACGGTCATCCTCTGCGTCACGCTGGCGCTCTGGGTGCTGGCGCACGTGCCGGTAATTCATATCGGTGGATCCATGGCTGCGCCCGAATTGGCGCATAGCCTCATCGGCCGCCTCGGTCACTTCATTGAGCCGGCCATCGCTCCGCTCGGCTTCAATTGGAAGATCGGCATCGGCCTGCTTTCGAGCGTGCTGGCCCGCGAGGTGATGGTCAGCACCATGGGCACGCTCTACGGCGCAGACCCGGGCACGCAGTCTCTCAGTCTGCAGACCGCTCTTCACCACGATATGACGCTGGGCGGCGCGCTGGGCTTGATGATCTTCTTCGCTTTCGCCATGCAGTGCACTTCGACCATGGCCGTCGTCCGCCGCGAAACCAATAGTTGGAAGTGGCCGGCCATCCAATTCCTCTACATGCTGGCGCTGGCCTATGGCGCGGCGTTCGTGGTGAATCACGCGGTGATGGCGCTGCTCGGCTGAGCCGGAATCGGCGACGATCGGAATCGATTCAGTTTGCGGTCCGCCGCTCGAGATCCGCCAGGGCCGCAACTTTAATAAGGTCTACGAAGATCGCGGATTCGAAGAGTGAGCCTCCACCCGCGTTCTTCTTGAGTTCTGGAAGTCTCCGCTTGACTGCGCGGTAAACAGCGAACATGTCTGGAACCGTGATCGTGTCACCCGGTTTGCGGAAGATGTTGCGAAGCTGGGTCATGACTTCTCTTGGTTTTCCATGATGGATAAACGGGTCGATCCCGTTGACATCACTTGTCGATTGCTGGGTGCGATAGGGCTTGCTCTCGAAGATGAAGACCCGATGCCTTCCCTTGGTCACGTGCCTTTGATGAAGCGCCAAGCCCAGTTCCAGCGGCATGTTAAACCGCGGAACACCGCTCGTCGTCTCAGTGCGGGATAAGTCGTGGATCGAAAGGTCTGACGCATCGATCAGATCGACAATGGCCTCGAGGCGTCCTTGATTCGGAACGGCGAACGTCAGTCGCGGCTGGAGACCCAATTGAATCAAACCAACCACGTACGCGAGAAACAGGCCTTCGAACTCTTTGTCGTAGGGGACGTTGAGAAATGCGGTCCTAACGGACTTTTTTCTGGCCACGTTTTCTCGAACTACGGTCGGTGAATGAGGAGCGGGCACCGCTTGGGCCGCTGCTGTCAGCCTTCCGGCGGGTCCGAACAGGCGTATTCATAATCCGTCGAACAGCCGCGAGGCGTTCAGCACTGACGCCCAGAATCTCCGCCATCTCTTCCGGCGTCGGAATCGGTCTCCCGTTTGCGATTACCGTCATGCGTCGATTATATGCTCAATCCGCACGCCATCATCGCGTCTTGCGCCCCAACCGCATCGCCAGCAACCCCGCCACGCCAAACGGATGCTGTCCATACAGCGGCGCGAGTCTCT
>JASHTH010000215.1 GCA_030040655.1 Acidobacteriaceae bacterium
GGCTTGGCATCCGGCTTGCGGATATCGATGCCGCCCTTGAAGAAGGCGCCATCTTCAATGCTGATGCGCGCCGCAGCCACGTCTCCGGTCAGCGCGCCCTCGGCGCGGATGTCGACGCGGTCGGTCGCCGTGATGTTGCCTCGCACCTTGCCCAGCACTACGATCTCGCGGGCGCTGATGCTGGCCGCCACCTGGCCGTTGCGGCCCACGGTGACACGGTTGCCGGCCAAGTTGATGCTGCCGTCGACCTTGCCGTCGACATACAGCGACTCCGAACCGGTGATTTCGCCCTTAATGTAAAGGCCCTTGCCAATGGTGGCCTGTTCGCCGGTGACGGGCGCCGAGCGGGAGGGTTCCGGTGCGGGAGCAGGCGGCATAGGGCGCGCCGGCTCGGGAGAAGAAGGAGGAGTCATGGTCGGCTGTGTTCCTGTCTGGTTCGGTTTCCACATTGCGCTCAAGGGTGTGTCCTTTTCTGTCCTCTTAAAGGACCGGGGGTTCCAAGGCGGGGCCACTGCCGTGTACCCCAATACAATCGAGAGCTGCGAATATCCAGTGCCGAAGTCCCGGCGGTCATTACTCCGCCAGGTTGAGGGGATCGGCGTGACGACCATCCGATACCCGGCCCTGGCTGCGGCCACACATTCATCCTATCCGTTCCCGGCTCGCAGGGTATTTCGCTGTCGCTATTCTACGGCAAATTCAGGCGGCGTGTGGACCGGTTCGGCACCCTGCCCGGAATGTGGAAATAAAATGAAATCCGATCTCGAAAGGACCTGGGCCGAATGCCTCGAAAAAGCAGCCTGCTCTTCCTGGGCAGCATCTTCGCCGGGTTTCTCACCTTATCGGCCGCCGCGCAACAACAGCCGTTCGATGTCATCATCGCCCATGGCCATATTCTCGACGGCACCGGCTCGCCCTGGTACTCGGGCGACGTCGGCATTCGCAATGGCCGCATCACCGCCATCGGTGACCTGGCCGGAGCGCCGGCCAAGCGTACCATTGACGCGCACGGCGAAGTGGTTGCGCCTGGGTTTATCGATATGCTCGGCCAGTCGGAGATGAGCATCCTCGTCGATCCGCGCCTACCCTCGAAGATCTATCAGGGCATCACGACAGAGATCACCGGCGAAGGGAATTCCATCGCGCCGGTCAACGATCGCATGATCGCCGCTGACCGCGCCACTTATGAGCACTATCGCATCACGCCGGATTGGCGCACCTTCCGCCAATACTTTGCGCGCATCGAGAAGCAGGGCATGGGCATCAACCTGGCCAGCTATGTAGGGGCAACTTCGGCGCGCCGCATGGTGCTGGGCGACGGCAACGTGCAGCCCACTCCCGCCCAACTTGGCGAAATTCAGGAGCTGGTCCGCCAGGCGATGCGCGACGGTGCGGTGGGCGTTTCCACCGCGCTGCAATACGCGCCTGCGCCGTATGCGAAGACCCCGGAACTAATCGCGCTGGCTCAAACCGCGGCTCAAGAGGGCGGCATCTATGCCACGCATATGCGCGACGAAGGCGACAAGGTGCTCGAGGCCATCGACGAGGCCGCCCAGATCGGCCGCGAGGCGCATATTCCGGTCGAGATATGGCACATCAAGGCCGCGGGCAAGAACAACTGGGGACGCATGCCCGAGATCGTCGCCAAAGTCGACGCGCTGCGCGCTTCGGGGCTCGACATCAGCGCAGATACCTACGCCTATACCGCGTGGTTCAACAGCTTTTCGGCCTTTATTCCGCCCTGGGCGCACGACGGCGGCGATGCGAAGCTGATCGAGCGGCTCAAGGACCCGGCAACCCGCGCCCGCATCCGCAAAGACATGCTCGCGCCGGGCAAGGACTCGGCCGGCGAAGAGTGGGACAACGAATGGCAGGAGATCCCCGGCCCGGAAGAGGTGCAGATCGCCGTGGTGCAGAACCCGGAGCTCAAGCCGCTGCAAGGCAAACGCCTGAGCGAAGTGGCCGCCGAATGGCACGAAGACGCGATCGACACGATCTGCGACATTCTCATCAAGGACAACGCCTTCACCGACGTCGCGGTCTTCGGCATGAGCGAGCCGGACGTGGCGCTGGCGCTCAAACAGCCGTGGGTCGCGATCGACAACGACTCGCAGGGCACGTCGCCCGAGGGGCTGCTTGGCGAAGAACACCCGCACCCGCGCGCCTACGGCACGTTTTCGCGCATCCTGCGCAAATACGTGCGCGAAGAGAAGCAGCTTTCGCTGCCCGACGCCATCCGCAAGTTCACCGCGTTGCCCGCCCAGCGCATGCGGCTCACCGACCGCGGCGTGCTCAAGCAGGGCATGTGGGCCGACGTCGTTGTCTTCGATCCCGAGACCATCACCGACAGGGCGACCTTCGAGAATCCGAACCAATTCTCGGTGGGAATGGACTACGTGCTGGTCAACGGCGTACCGGTGATCGATGCCGGCAAGATGACGGGCGCGTTGCCCGGCAAGGTGCTGCGCGGGCCGGGGTACGTGCCGTAGGGGCGGAGTTGCCCATGCGCCAGAAAAAGCGGATGGACCGGTGCCATCTGGCGTGCGAGGCGAATTTCAGAGGATAATCAACCCATGGCGACCCTGCCCAAGCCGGAGAAGCTCTGGACCGTCGAGGAGTATCTGCGCACAAGCTGGAGCCCGGACCGCGAGCTGGTCGACGGGCGAATCGAGGAGCGCAATTTGGGTGAGAAAGAACATTCCATCCTGCAGCGGTATCTTACGGTCTTGTTCGTATTGAATAGAGACAAATGGGGCGTCGAAGTCTTTCCCGACCTGCGCACCCAGACCAAGGCAACAAACTTCAGAGTGCCGGACGTGCTGGTTGTTCGCGCCGAAGACAAATTCAAGCGCTATATCACCCGGCCGCCGCTGATCTCGATCGAAATCAGGTCACCGGAGGACGAAATGCCGGATGTGCGGAAGAAGGCCGAAGAATACCGGCTCTTCGGCGTCGAGAACATCTGGGTCATCGATCCCGAGCGTCGCATCGCCTATCAATACTTTGATTACGGTTTCGACGAGGTTCGAACCGGGGAGCTGGTCGTGCCGGGAACACCGATCCGCGT
>JASHTH010000216.1 GCA_030040655.1 Acidobacteriaceae bacterium
GGGCCGTCCCAGTCGGTGACCACGGCCATCTCTTCGCCTTTGCCCGGAACATAACCGGGAATGGCGAGATCCTGCGTATTGCCCGAGCCTTCGTCGCCCATGGGCAGGTGCGAAGTGATGGTCACGCCGGCCACACCCGGCGCGCTGCGCAGCCTGTCGAGCAGCGCTGCTTGGAACGCGAGCCCGCGCGATTCCGAATAACCGGCGCGGGAGAGATCGAAGGCTGCCGTTAGCGTGTTGGTGCGATCGAATCCGGGATCCTTGGTGATGGTATTGATCGCCGACCGCATCATCAATCCGCAGCACACCAGCACCACGAAGCACAACCCCAGTTGCACGCCGAGCAGGATGCGCTGCGGCAGCCGTCGCGCTCCGCCGGCCACAGCCGCACCGCCCTCGTGCAGCGCCTCTTTCTGCGAGACGCGCAGCGACTGGCGCATCGGGAACATACCGCAGGCCAGCGTGACCACGATGGCGACCGCAGCGACGAAGAGCAGAATGCGCACGTCGGTCTGCAGATTGAACGCCAGAGGAAATCCGAAGGACGGCAGCAACACGAATAGGCCACGCGACATGGCCAGGCTCGCCGCCCATCCGGCGAGCGCTCCGACCGCCGCCAGAATCGCCGTCTCCGCGAAGACCTGCGCCGCGATGCGTCCCGGCGTCGCGCCCAGCGCGGTTCGGATGGCAACCTCGCGCCGCCGTCGCGCGGCATGTTGTCCGAGCAGCGAGGCGATGTTGATGCACACCAGCACCATCAGCAGGATCGACGCGGCCAGGAGCACAGGAATCACCTGCCCGACAAAGCCGAATAAGCCACGTTCGAAATGCGCCGAATCGCGCAGGTTCAAATCCGAGTGACTGTCGCGATCCCCCTGCGCCAGCGCAAAGCTGCGCGACAGCGCGTGCAGTTCCGCCGCGGCCACGGCGTCGCTCACGCCGGGACGGAGGCGCACGGCAACGCCTTCCAATCCAAAATGCGCCATCGGATCCGGTCCGGGATCGGCGCTGAGATCGCGCAGGCTCGAGAACGGCACCCACGCCGCTTCGGCGATTCCGCCGTAGATACCCTCAAAATCCTTCGGCCCTACGCCGATCACCGTGAACGCATGTTGGTTGATCGAGAGGGTGCGGCCCACCACGCCCGGGTCGGCGGCAAAGCGGTCGCGCCAATACGCATCGGAGAGAACGACCTCATCGTGAGAGCCGAAAGCGCGGTCGTCGGCATCCGGCGTGAAGAAACGCCCCAAGTGCGGCTGCACGCCAAGAAAGCGGAAGTAATTCGCCGTCACGATGCTCGCCATCACGGCCTGCGCCTGCGCGCCGGGAGCACTTACGTTCATCTTGCGAATGCTGAACGCCGCGCCCTCTGAGAACGAGCGATTCTGCATGCGCACAAATTGAAACTCGTCGTAGTGCAGCGAATAGCCTTCGTTGCCCAAAACCGTCGCGTCGATGAAGCGGATCGACCGCTGATCGGGAACGCGCGGCCAGGGATTATAGAGAACCGCGTTGGTCCACGTGGCCACTGTGGTCAGCGCGCCGATGCCCAGCGCCAGCGTAAGCACAGCAGTGATCGCGAAACCCGGCGCCTTGCGCAACTGGCGCAGCGCGTAAAGAAGATCCGCAACTCGCATAGGCATCCTCCAGCTTCAGTTCACCGTTCGCAGTTCACGGCCCGTAGCTCTCAGCTATCAACCCTCAGTTTGCTGCTCGGAGTTGGACAATTCCTGTATGTCTGACCCCTGACCGCTGACCCCTGAGTCCCTCAGTCCCTTAGTCCCTCGATCCCGACCACTGACCACTTGCCCCTGCCTTCATTCCTCCCGCAGCGCCTGCATCGGCTGGATCGAAGCTACGCGCCGCGCGGGAAGAACCGAAGCCGCAATCGCCACGAGGAAGATCGCGACCGCGGCAAGGACGATGACCGTCGGATCGAGCGGGTCGACCTGGAAGAGAAGCGTGCGCAAAAGACGCGTGGCAAAGATCGCCGAGACAGCTCCGATGCCGCAGCCGATCAACCCCAGCTTGGCGCCGGAGACGAGAATCAGCCGCATCACGCCCGCGCGCTCCGCGCCCAGCGCCATCCGGATGGCCATCTCCTGGGTGCGCAGCGCCGACGAAAACGCAATCACGCCATAGATGCCCAGCAGCGCCAGCAACACCGCCGCGCCGGCAAAGCTCGATATCAGCGCGGTATTGAAGCGCCGCGGCGCTTCTCCATCCGATACCACCTGATCCATCGACTCCACCTGGGTCAGCGGCAGTTGCGGATCGATTCCGCGCACCACCGATTGGAGCGACGCCTTGATTCCTTCCGGCGCAAGCGAAGTGCGCATCACGATCGACCCGCCATTGCCCGTAAGCATGTCGGGCGGGGCAAATGGGCCCAGTGCCGCCTTGATCTGGCTCGCCGGCGAATAGAACTCCGCCATCGTGTCCTGGTCCGGCGAGGTCTCGCGAATGTCGCCGATCTCGCCCACCACGGTCATCCACGGCGTAGGCGACTCCTTCACGCCGATCTTGATGCGCTTGCCAATCGGGTCTTGCCCGGACCAGTAGTGCGCGGCCAGATTGTGGTTCACAATGGCCACCATCGGCGCGCCCTCGCGTTGGTCTGCCTCGGAAAAATCGCGGCCGCGGATGATCGAAATCCCGGCGGCATGGAAGTAGTCGCCGACAACCGATGCCTCCCAGCCCAAGTTCAGGTCACTCCCTTTGGGCGCGACATAGCCCTCCGGCACAAAGCCGTTGAATCCCTGATTGCCCGCCGCCGGCAGGTTTGAGGTGATCCCGGCGGTCCCCACGCCCGGCAACTGGCGCAGCCGGTCCAGCAGCGTGCGGTTGAAATTGTCGACGGCATTTTGCGTCGAGTACTGCTCTCTGGGCAGGCTGTACGACGCGGTCAGCATGTGATCGGTGCGGAAGCCGACGTCGACTTGGCGCAACTTTTCATAGCTGCGCAACAGCAGCCCCGCTCCTGTAAGCAACACCAGCGCCACGGCCAGCTCGGCCACCACCAGCGCCGAGCGCAGGCGCGCGTGCCCGCCGCCGGCCGTGCCCGTTCGGCCGCCTTCCTTCAGCGCATCGTTCACGTGACTGCGCGAAGCGGCAAGGGCCGGCGCCAGGCCGCAGACCAGGCCGGTCAACACGGCCAGCGACATCGCAAAACCCACCACCCCCCAGTCGAGGCCTATGGAGCTGATGCGCGGCAGGGTCTCCGGCAGCAGTCGCACGCCCACCCGCAGAGCCACGGCGGCCAGCGCCAAGCCAACCAATCCGCCGGCAATGCTGAGCACGAGCGCCTCGATCATGTTCTGCCGCACCACCACGGCCTTGCGCGCGCCCAGGGCCAGACGCACGGCGATCTCGCGCCGCCGGCGGATCACGCGCACCAGCAGCAGCCCGGCAAGATTGGCGCAGGCGATAAACAGAACGATGGTGACGGCAAAGAACAGCGTGCGTACCAAAGGCCGCGCCTGTCCCACGGTGCTCTCCTCGAGCGGCTGCAGCCACGCGCTGATATGCACGCGGTTGCCGAACGCGGCGGGAAAATTGCGTTGAATCTCCTGCGAAGTGCGTTCCGTATTCTGCTGCGCCTGCGCCAGGCTCACGCCGGGCTTCAAGCGGCCAACCATCTGGAAGTTCCAGCTGCCCACGCCCTGCACCAGCTCGGCCTGCGTGAAGCTCATTGGAAGCCACAGCTCGCTGCGGTTCAGTTGCCCCGGCACCAGAGGGAACTCGAATTGGCGCGGCATCACGCCAATAATCTCGTAAGGCTTGCGGTCGAGCAAGATCTTCTGTCCGAGAACGTTCGGCGCGTTGTGGAAACGGCTGCGCCACATCGGGTAACTGATCACCGCCACCTGCGCGTTGCCTGCGTCTTCCTTCTCGGTGAACACGCGGCCCATTAGCGGCGAAACGCCAAGCGCCGAAAATGCGCCGGCCCCGAGCCGGGCGTCATTGATCTGCGCCGGCGCGCCCACGCCGGAAAGCTCGTGGCCGGTCTGCTGGAACGCGCCGAGACTGGCAAAGCTCTGTGTCAGGCGCGCATAGGTGACCGCCTCGGGCGCGGTCACCGCCGGCACCGGGATGTCGGCTCCCGCCAGCTTGTCGCCTACAACCAGCAGCCGGTCCTGATCGGGAAAGGGCAGCGGACGGAGCAGCACGCCCTCGACGATCGAGAAGATCGCCGTTGTCGCGCCGATCCCAAAAGCCAGGGTAAGAATCGCCGTGAGTGAAAACCCCGGCGACTTGCGCAGCTGGCGCACAGCGTAGCGAACATCTTTGGATATCATTGCGATCCTCGTGCTTTCGGTTTTCAGCGGTCAGTCTTCAGTGGTCAGTTCGCAGTTCACAGTTTCGAGCTCTCAGCTCGCTGTTCTCGCTTTTCTGATCTCTGTTCTGTGATCTCTAGCCCCCAGTCCCTTAGTTGCCTACGCAGCGGCGACTACCGTCGTTCCCTCGGCCCCAGGTCCTGGGCGCTGGACCCTGGACGCTGGACCCTCGTTCACTCCATCCGCAGCGCCTGCATCGGCTCGATCGAGGCTGCGCGCACCGCCGGAATCAGCGCGGCGATCAACCCTGCCGCCACCAGTAGAAGGGCGAGTTCGACAACGCCGGCCGCCTCCTTCTGCGCCTCGAAGTAGATCACCATGTCGATCGTCTTGTGCACCAGGAGCGTCAGCACCAAGCCCACTGCACTTCCCGCCGCCAGCATCCAGGCTACGCGGCGCATCACCATCCCCAGGATGCGGTTGCGCGAGGCGCCCAGCGCCATGCGCACGCCGATGTCGCGCCGCGCCTGCTCCACCTCGTGGCTCACCAGCCCATAGAGCCCCACCAGCGCCAAGGCCAGCGCCAGCGCGGCGAAAATGCCGAAGAGCCAGCTCTCCATGCGCTCGAAGACCAGCGTCTCAGAGACCACTTGCGTCATCGTCTGCGGAGCCTTGAACGGCACCGTGGGATCGATGTTGTGAATCGCCCTGCGCAGCGCGGGAATCACCTGCCCGGGATCGCCGTCGACACGCATTACTAGCGACATACCGCTCAGCAATCCGAGCTGCTCGGCGGGAGGGATCGCATCGATCAGCCAGTCCCGCTCGGCCAAAGGCGTCTCGTAGATGTCCTGGCGGATGTTGCCCGTCACTCCCACAATCCGCGTCCAGTTTGCTTCCTTGTCGGCATCGTCGATGCGCTGCCCAACCGCGTCCATCCCGTTGGGAATGAACTTGCGAACGAAGGCCTCGTTCACTACCACCGCAGCGGAGGGATTGTCGGGCCGGTCGAGGCTCGGCGACAGCATGCGTCCCCGGCGTAATGGAATGCGGAAGACATCGAAGTAGCCGGTGCTCACGAACCTGCCCTCCGCCAGCATCTCCTGGTGCGGCGGGTATGGCGGTTGGCCGGCGATATGAATGTCGGAGTTCGAGCCCCAGTTCTGGATGGGCAGCAGGCTGATCGCGCCTACCGCGCGCACTCCGGGCAGGTGGCCGACACGATCGAAGAGCGGCTGGTAGAAATCCGCGATCACGTCGCGGCCCTGGTAACGGCCGGGCGAAAGATTGATCTCAGCGGCGAGAATGTGCGCCGGATCGAAGCCCAGGTCGGCATGCCGGTAGCGCATGACCATGCGGATCAACATGCCCGAGACCACAAGCAACACCAGCGTGAGTGCGACCTGCGTGATGATGAATCCGGCGCGCAGCCGGTGCTGCCCGCGCTCGGTGCCGGCGTTGCCGCCGGCCTTGAGCACGCGATTGGGATCGGCGCTCGCCATGCGCAGCGCCGGATACAGGGAAGCGATTACGCTCGTCGCCGCCGCGGCAACAATGGCAGCGCCGAGCACGGTCCAGTCGATGTGAATGTCGGCGCCGCGCGCAAGAGCGTGGATCAGGAACGCGCGCATCAGATCCAGCATCGTCCAGGCCAGCAACACTCCGCCGGCCGCGCCCATCGCCGCCAGAAGCAAACTCTCGGTGAGCACCTGCCCGATCAGCCGCGCCCTGCCCGCGCCGATGGCGGTGCGCATGGCCATCTCACGCGCGCGTTGCACGCCGCGCGCCAGCAGCAGCCCGGCGATGTTGACGCAGCCGATGGCCAGCACAGCGAGAACCGCTGCCAGCAGCGTCCACAACGGGCCTCTCGTCCGTCGCGTCACGCTCTCTGCAAGCGGCTGCAGGTGCACGATCCGGCCCTCGTCGGTCTCGGGATAGGCGCGTCCCATATTATCCAAGACATGCGATAGATCGGCCTGGGCCTGTCCGATCGTCACACCGTCCTTGAGCCGCGCCACCGTGCGCAGCCAGTGATTGCCGCGTCCCTGCATCCACGGTTTGTCCAGGTGCATTGGCATGTAGATGGCGTTGCGCATATTCAGCGGAAAGCGGAAGCGCGCAGGCATCACCCCGACGATGGTGTACGTTCGCCCATCGAGCTTGACGGCGGAGTTCAGGATGTTCCGGTTGCCGCTGAAATAGTTCTGCCAGATGCCGTAGCTCAGCACGGCAATATCGTTTTTGCCGTCCTTCTCCTCGCCGGGCAGAAAGGTGCGCCCCAGCAACGGCTGCACGCCGAAGACCTGAAAGAAATTGTCTGTGGCGCTCACACTGTCGAAAAGGAGCGGACCGTTCGATGGAGTTTCCACCGTGACCTGGAAGTAATCGGCATAGCCGGCCAGCGCGGCAAAGGTCTGCGCCTGCGCGCGTTCGTCGACATAGCTCGGCCACGATGCGGGCTGGGTGTACCGGTGGCCGCTCATCGTCTGGATATCGACGATGCGCTCCGGATGCAAGTACGGCAGCGGTCGCAAGATCACGGCGTCGATCACACAAAATACCGCCGTGGCCACGCCCACGCTCAGCGCCAGCGTGATTACGACAGTGACAGCAAATCCCGGCGCGCGGCGCATCTGCCGCAAAGCGTATCGCAAATCGTGCAAAAGCATCATGGCCCTCCGTTCGTAGCCGTCAGCTATAAGCTTTCAGCTCGCAGTTCACAGTGGTCAGTGGTCAGTTCGCGCGGCGATCTTCAGCACCTCCGATCTCTGCTCTCTGATCTCTGTCACCTGATCCCTTGTTCTCTCTTTCCCTTGGTCCAAAGTCCCTTAGGCCCTAAGTCCCTCAGGCCCTATTCCGTCCGCAGCGCTTCCATCGGCTCGATCGACGCTGCGCGCAACGCCGGCAGATATGCCGCCAGCATTCCCGCGATCGCCACGCCCACGCAGACCATCGTCAGAATGAATGGATCGCGCGGCCCCGCGCCGTAGAGCATCTTGGCCAGCACCGGTCCGGAGATCAGCGCCGCCGCCAGCCCGATGCCGATGCCCGCGCCCAGCAGCACCGCGGCATCGCGCAGCACCATGCGCATCACGCGAGTGCGCTCGGCGCCCAGCGCCAGCCGCAGCCCAATCTCGCGCGTGCGCCGCGCCACCGAATACACCATGACGCCGTACAGCCCCACCACGGTGAGAACCAGCGCCAGAGCCGCAAACGAGCCCAGCAGCACCATGGCAAAGCGCGGCTGCGCAAGCTCCAACGAGAGCAGCTCGTTCATCGTGCGCACCTCGGTGACGGGAATGTTCGCGTCCATCGAAGTCACGAGCTGCCGTACCGCCGGCTCCAGGCTTAATGGGTCAACCGTCGTGCGTACCACGGTGCGCAGGCAACACCAGTGGTTGAGCTGGTCGGCAGGCAGATACATCGACGGCTCCAATTCGCGTTGCGTGGCCGAGTGACGCACGTTGCCCACCACGCCGACGATCTGCCGCCACGCCGGCCCGTGTCCGTTGCCTGCGCCCGGCTTCAGCTTTTTGCCGATGGGATCTTCGCCGGGAAAATACTCTTGGGCGAAGGCCTGGTTGACGATCATCACCTGCGGCGCCTGTAACGTATCCGCGCCGTTGAAATCGCGTCCCTCGATCAGCGGAACCTGCAGCGTGCGGAAGAGATCGCCAGAGATCGTCGTCAGCTCCGCGTTCGGGCGCTCGCCCTCCGGCACCGGCTTCTCCGGATTCTCGAAGCTGATGTGAATCTCGTCGCTGGTCATCGGCAGAAGCAGCGAGCCGGAAGCCGCCTGCACACCGGGCAGCGCGCGCAGCCGCTCAAAATACTCCCGATAGAACTGCGGCCGCGTCTCCTTGTAGGCCAGATCCGGTGTCTCGAAGGTGAAGGTCAGCAGGTGGTCTGGGTTGAAGCCCTCGTTTGTGTGCGTGAGCTTGACAAAGCTGGCGATCAGCAGCCCCGCGCCCGCGGTCAGAACAATGCCCAACGCCACCTGCGCTACCAGCACCGACTTGCGCAGCCAGTCCTGGCCGCCGATGCTGCCGCGGCTGCCCTGCTGCAGCGTCGATGCCAGATCGGTCTTCGATGCCGCGATTGCAGGCGCCAGACCAAAGAGAATTGCCGAACCAACGGAGATTGCGAGCGCAAAGGCCAGCACGGCCGAATTGACTCCGGCATCGGCCGCACGCGGAATGCTGTCGCCGATCAGGCGCAGCATGGCCGGCGTGGCCGCGTAGGCCAGCGCGCATCCGGCCGCGCCTCCGGCAACGCCCAGCACAAGGCTCTCCACCAGCAACTGCCGTACAATTCCCGCACGCCCCGCGCCCAGCGCCGCGCGCACCGCGATCTCGCGCTGCCGCTCGCGCACTCGCGCCAGTTGCAGGTTGGCGATATTTCCGCACGCGATCAGCAGCACCAGCGCCACGCCGCCCAGCACCACCAGCATCAGCGTGCGCGTGTCTCCCAGCAGCGCGCGAATCTCGGGAATCACGGTCGCCGATGCGTGCTGCGTATTCGAGTCCGGAAAAGCTTTCGCGAGCTGCGCGGCGATGGCCTTCATCTCCAGGTTGGCCTGGGCCACGGTCACGCCCGGCTTCAAGCGGCCCATCACGCTGGTGAAATGTGCGCCGCGATTCGTGAGCATGCTGTCTTCCTCTGCGCCAAGCGAGGTCCAGAGGCTGGTATGCGGCGAATCGACCGGAAAACGGAAGGTCGCCGGCATGACGCCTATCACGGTATACGTTTCGCCGCTCAGGTTGATGCCGCGCCCGACGATCGACTTATCTCCGCCAAACGCTGTCTGCCACAACGAATGACTGATGAGAGCCACGTGGCTGCCTTTTTTCTCATCGGCGCTCGTGAACCCGCGACCCACCTCCGGATTGACACCCAGCATTGGCAGCAAGTCCCAAGAGACGATCTGCGCATCCACATGCAGCGCCCGTTGCGCGCCGGCGAGCGTGTAGGAGTTGTCGTGGTAGGTCACCAGGTGTTCGAAGCTGCGGCTGCGCGCCCGCCAGTCGAAGAAGTCCGGATACGAGGCGGTGTTCTCAATCTGCGCTGTTCGCTCGTCGAACCCGGTCACCTCCATCAGCCGCTGCGGCTGCACATACGGCAGCGGGCGCAGCATCACGGCATCGACCACGCTGAAGACCGCTGTATTGGCGCCGATGCCGAGCGCCAGCATCATCAGCACCGTCAGGCTGTATCCCGGCGATTTCCGCAACTGACGAAGCGCGTAACGAAGGTCGTTCATGAGCATCGACTGTCTCCTAGCTTCCAGCTTCTAGCTTTTCGCTGTTTGCTCTCAGCTGTCAGCTTTCAGCTCTCAGTTCTATTGGCCCCTCGTTCCCTTGGTCTCTCCATCTTCTGGACGCCGGACCCTGGACGCTCACTCGGTCCGCAACGCCCGCATGGGCTCGACGGCCGCCGCGCGGCGCGCCGGAATCACCGAAGCGAGCAATGCCGCCAGCCCCAGCAGCAGCGTCGCCAGCGCCAGCATCAGCGGATCGTAGGGCTGCACGCCATACAGTTGATCGGTGATGGCGCGGCCGGCTGCGATCGCGACGGGAATGCCGATGGCGAGCCCAATCAACACCTGCAGGAATGCGCTGCGCAAAACCATCGACAACACGCTGCCGCGATTGGCGCCCAGCGCCATGCGGATGCCGATCTCGTTGGTGCGCTGCTCGACTGTGTACGCAGTCAAGCCATAGAGACCGATGGCCGCCAGCACCAGCGCCAGCGCTCCAAACAGCATCGTCAGGTTGGCAATCAATTCCTGTTGCCCGAATTCCAACGCGATCTTGTCGTCGTACCTCGCGAATTCGATGAGCGCGAGGTTGGGGTCGACCTCCATCAGCGCGCGGCGCAACTGCGTCTCCGGCGAATCGGGATGGCCGGGAAGCCAGATCACGAGGTTGTAGAAGTAGTGCGACCATTTTTCGCCGGCATTGTCGTTCTTCGTGCCGTAGACGACATGCTGGCTCGAGGGAAGAAAGAACATCGGGCGATCGGAATTCTTGAGGTCGAAGGAGATGTAGTGCATATCGGCCGCCACACCCACGATCTCGAAATCCCCGGCATGAGTGATGTCGTCGATGCCGAAGTGCCTGCCGATGGGGTTCTCGCCCTTGAAGAACTTCTGCACGAAAGCCTCGTTCACTACCGCGACTTTCGGCGAATTCGCCGTATCCTGTTCCGTGATCGGCCGTCCCATCAGGATGCGGTTGTTCACCGTGGCGAAGAATCCCGGCATCACGCGCGTCCAGCTCACGCCATAATTGTCCTCCGCATGCGGCGCCGGCTTGCCCTGCACGAAGATCCCTTCGTTCCAGCTATCGCCGCTCATCGGCGCATACGTCGCCGCCGTCACCGCCTTCACGCCGGGAATGCGCCCGACGCGGTCGAGGATTCGTTTGTAGAGCAGGTCCAGTTGCTGGGGTTGGTAGCCGGCCGAGCGGGGATCGATGTCGGCGATGTAATGATCCTGGGTCGCGAAGCCGAAGTTCTGGTGCTCCAGGTTGCGCAGGCTCTGCGCCAGCATGGCGGCGGCGCTGAGCAGAACGAGCGAGATCGCCGCCTGCGCGATCACCAGCGCCTTCTGCGGCCATCTTGCCTTTTGTCCCGCCGTGCGGTTGGCGCCGCGCAGCGCCTCCACCGGCTGTGCGTGCGAGGTCATCCATGCCGGCGCGACGCCAAAGAAAACTCCGGTGAATAGCGAAAGACCCAGCGCGAACCCAAGCACCGGCAGCGAAGGCGCGGCATCGATGGGCACGTAGCTCTGCGGTCCGGAGAAAGCGAGGCGCAGGATGAGGGCCGTGCCCGCGTACGCCACGGCCACGCCCGCGGCGCCGCCCAGCATTCCCAGGACCACGCTTTCGATCAGCGCTTTGCGCACCAGCCGTCGGCGCGAAGCGCCCAGGGCCACGCGCACCGAAGTCTGCTGACGGTTCTTCAATCCGCGCACCAGCAGCAGGTTGGCCAGGTTGGCGCAGGCAATCAGCAGCACACAGCCGGCAGCCGCCAGCAGCAGGACCAGGCTGTCGTGATAGTACTCGCGCATGTCGGTCACGCCGGCGCCGCCGGGCGTGAGGTGAAACTGCTGCTTGGGCAGAAATTCCTTCTCTTGCGGCGACATATCTGCCAGATGGCTCACCTGCCATTGGCGAAGCTCGGTCTTCAGTTGCGCTTCCAGCGCCTTGGGATTCGTGCCCGGCCGGACGCGGCCGATGATGTCGAGCCAGTTGGCGTCGGGGACTTTGAGGCGAGACGTCTCGCCCTGGAGCACCGGCTCCTGCGATACCGGCATCCAGAAATCGGGAATATGCCAGGCGCGCAGGGCGGCCCCGAAGAATCCCGGAGCCGCAATTCCGATCACAGTAAAAGGCTTGCTGTTGATCTGAAAGGCCGCTCCCACCACCGAGGGGTCTTTGCCGTATTTCGTGACCCAGGTGTGATAGCTCATCACCGCGACCGGCGGGGCGGAATCCTGGTCATCGCTTTCGCTGATGACGCGGCCCATCCAAGGGCCGATGCCGAAGGTGCGGAAGAAATTACCGGAGACAAATTGCCCCTCGCGCGTTTCGGCCGGTTGCGAGCTGCCCATCGGCCGGACAGCGAGGTTCTCGCCGCCGCCTTCAAACGCCGCGAGATCGGTGAATGCCGGCGTGTTATCGCGAAATCTGCGGTAGAGCTCGTAGTTGAAAAGGGAGAACTCTTCGTCTTGGGTGTAGCCGCCCCAGCCGCAGCAGTGGGTCTTGTCGCCGAAGCGCCAAAGCTCGTCCGGCTTGGCCACCGGCAGCGACTTCAACAGAACCGCATGCACCAGCGCAAAAATCGCCGTCGTGGCTCCGATTCCCAGCGCCAGCGTAATCACCGAGGTGAGGGTGAACCCCGGCGATTTGCGCAGTTGGCGCAACGCGTGGCGCAGGTCGTGGAGCGGCATGGAGGATGATCAAGCCTCTACTTCTTCGGTGAGCTTCTTCAGTTCGTCTTCCGAGACCACCTTGCCGTCGAACAGATGCACTTCGCGCTGGGCGTGCTTGGCGAAGCGCGGATCGTGCGTCACCATGCAGATCGTCGACCCTTCGCGGTGCAGGTCGGCCAGCAGATGCATCACCGCTTCGCCGTTCTTCGAATCCAGGTTTCCGGTAGGCTCGTCGGCCAGCAGGATGGAGGGCGAACCGGCCAGCGCGCGCGCCACGGCGACACGCTGCTGTTGACCGCCGGAGAGCTGCGCCGGGTAGTGCCGCATGCGATGCGCCATATTCACCCGCTCCAGCGCCTCCTTTACACGCTTCTTGCGCTCCGCCGATGGCATGCCGGCGCGATAGGTAAGGGGCAACTCGACGTTCTCTTCCACCGTGAGGTCGCCGATGAGATTGAAGCTCTGGAAGATAAAGCCGATCTCCTGGTTGCGAATGCGCGAGCGCTCGCCAAAGCTCAGATTCTCCACCGGCTTGTTGTTGAGCAGGTAGCGGCCCGCCGTCGGCGTATCCAGAAGGCCGAGGATGGACAGCAGCGTGGACTTGCCGCAGCCCGACGGCCCCGACATGGCCACATACTCGCCGCGCGAGATGGTCAGGTGAATGCCGGAGAGCGCGTGCGTCTCTACTTCGTCGGTGTAGAAGACCTTGGTCAGATCTTCGATTTCAATCAGCGTGTCGTTGTATGCCATCCAATCCCCCTCGTTGGTTGTGAATTGTTTTCCTGCGAAGCATCGGTGCGATGTGGTGCGAGATCGTTCGCTGAAGCCTTTCCAGATTCCTTACGTCTCCGAAGCCCGGAATGTTCAACCGAAATCCCCGTCGAATTCGCCGAGGATCGGGTAATGGGCGAGTTTCTTTGCCGGGGCTAAACCCAGGCCCATTAGAAGCAAATATCGAACGCGCCTCCAACCCCGGCCACCGCCCAAGTCCGTGCCCTTTTAAGCCCCTATTCCAGCCGGATGCGGTCCACGTTGTCGTACCGCGACATGTCGGAGAGAATGACCACGTCGCCTTCCTTCAATCCTTCGAGAATCTGGATCGAGTTCACCGAGGACCGGCCCACCTTCACCGGCACCCGTACCGCCTCCTTGCGGTCCGGCGTTTCCTTGAAGAGGCTCAGCGTGGAGTTATCGTTGCCCAGCGCCGGACGGCCTACGTAGAGCACGTCATGCAGACGCGCCAGATCGATCGTGCCGTCCACGCTCAGGCCTGGCACCGCGCCCGCCGGCAGCGGCCCGTCGAGCTGCACGTCGACGGTGCGGGTGCCATTGGAAACGTTGGGATCGATGCGCGATACGTGCCCCGGAACAATGCCGTTGTGCGTGTCGACCGACGCCGGCTGGCCGATCTGAATGTCATGCGCCTGCGTTTCGGCGATCTGCAATGCGGCCTTCAGCTTGTTCAGTTGTGCGACTTCGGCCACCGGCGTTCCCGCAGTCACGTGCGATCCCACCTGAATCGGGCCGTTCGTTCCCACCGGCAGCTGCTCTACTTCCCCTGAGATTCCGGCTTTGACCTCGAGTGCGGCAGTCTGCTTTTCGTACAGGTCGACCAGTGTCTGCGCCTGGTCGATCTTGGACTGCGCCGACGCCAACTGCACCGTCATCGCTTTCTGGTTGACGTCGATCTGCTCCGTGGCGATCTTGCGCTGCTGATCGAGCTGCTGGAACTTGCTCAACGAGGCGCCGCAGACCAGTTCCGAAATCACGCCCAGTTTGCACAACTGCTGGTCGGTGTCTGCCTGCCGCTTGTCGGTCTCGTAATCCGCGTTGATCTGGGCCAGGGTGGTCTTCAACGTCATCAGCGAGCTCTGCAGCGTCGACTGCTGGGTCTTGTAGTCGGCCTGCGCCTGCTGCAGTTGCAGCTTCGCGGCCGTCAACTGTTGGTCGAGCTGCGGATCCGACATGTCGAGCAGAATCGTGTCCGGCGTGACGATGGCGCCGGGCAGTTCGCGGATGCGCACCACCGTGGCATCCGTCTGCGCCGGAATCAGTTCGATCGAATCCTCGCGCGGCACCAGCGTTCCCGTCGATCCGCGCACCTGGATGATCAGATCTCCGCGCTTCACCGTGTCCGGCCAAACGGCCGACGAATCGACCGGCGGAGCAGCCGGCTTGAGCCGCGAAACAGCAAAGGCCGAAGCGGCAAGTACGACCGTTGCAAGGCCAGCCCACACGAACATCTGGCGCTGTTTCTTCCGCTTAATATCCGGCCGGGCGATATCCATCACCAACCATTATTGCAGTTCCCATGCCAAAGGAGCAGCCATCCGGCCGCGCTGAAATCAAAGGATTTGGCGAGCCGGGTTGAGAGGAATTACAGCCCAAAGGTGACCGCTTCCGTCTCCTGTTGTCCGATTCCGAACAGTCCATATCTGCGTTTGCGATGCGCGAGACCGGGAATCCGCGATCCCCGTGAGTGCCCATAAGGGACCGGCTAGCCGAAGTAACGGAAAGCAAGGGGTTTAAATCGGTCTTTCAGGGCGGCTCGGTTTGCAATGTGGGTCGACCGGGCAGCAACTCTCGTCAGGCCGGTCCCGGCAACGCAAAGGGCTAGCAGGCCCCCGAACCGAGGTAATATCAGCCTATGGCAACGCTCCTTCGCATCGACGCCGGTACGCTGCCCCGTGTACTGGTTCTCGACCCGCCGGTTACCGATGCGGAGTTCGAGGCGCTGTGCCGCGAGAATCGGGACATCCGGCTGGAACGCGACAAGGAAGGAGCCGTGCGCATGAACCCGCCGACGGGTGGATGGACTGGCAGCGGTAACGTGGAGATTTCGACACAGTTGAGCATCTGGTGGTCAGCTCACGAGCGGGGCAGGGTCTTCGATTCCAGCACAGGCTTCCGCCTTCCCGACGGCTCCACGCTGAGTCCCGATGCTTCGTACGTGTCCGAAGATCGCTTGCGCGCTCTGCCCAAGGACGCGTTGCGTGGATTTCCACCGGTTTGCCCGGACTTCGTGATCGAATTGCGCTCGGAATCCGATCCCCTTCAGGAGCTCAAAAACAAAATGGCGGACTGGATTTCGAACGGCGCACAACTTGCGTGGCTCGTCGATCCCTGGGAACGCCGGGTTACTGTGTATCGGCCCGACAGCGCAGCCGAAACGGTCACGGCCAACCAGATTGCTGGTGGAGGCCCGGTTCAGGGCTTCGTCCTCGATCTCGCCCGCGTCTGGAAGCGCTACGAGTGACTCCGGGCGCATTCCCCGACCTCGGTGAGATCGCCGCAATCTCGACCCCAACGCAAGCTACCGGCCTTGATGAAACCGGTCGACAATCTTCTCCGTCACCGTCCGTTGCAGCACCGGCGACGACAGCACCGTCGCCGTCGAGGTCGTCCCGTAATGTCCCATCTTGTCGAGGAACTGCTCCAGGTGCTCGACCGAAACCACCCGCGCTTTGACGATGAACGAGTCCGACCCAGTCACGCGATGGCACTCGAGCACCTCGTCCCACGTCTTGACCTGCTGCTGGAAGGCGCGCACCAGCGACTCCGGCCCGGCCATCGACAGCCGAACGAAGATCAGAATCGGCATGCCCAGCCGCTCCAGGCAGATGTCGGCATGGAAGCCGCGAATCACACCCATCTGCTCGAGGCGATGCACACGCTCGGCCACGGCCGGCGTCGTCAGCCCCACGCGCCGCCCAAGCTCCGCCCATGAGAGCCGCGCATCCTGCTGCAACTCCTCAATGATCCGCCACGCGATGCGATCAAGCTCAGCTGCTTCATAGCGATAGCTGGAACGGCCAATGTTCATAGCGGTACCTTTCGATTGCAAGGACGCTGGCACTCCATTCTTAAAAATGTAAACCGTCCACGCGGAAATGCCGGCCGAATCGAATTGTCAGCGCTTCAGCGCGGATGCGATACTGCCCGACGTTGGCGTCACTTTCCGCCCGATCGTCCTTAAGTGGGCGCCCGATCCATTCGCCCTCTTGTGGCACAAGGGTGGGGCACCCCACACGGAGCTTCCCCTCATGTCTCAACTCCAATATCAGAGCGGATTCGGCAACGAGTTCGCCACCGAGGCCGTCGCCGGCGCGCTTCCGCGCGGTCAGAACGCGCCGCAACACGCGCCCCTAGGCCTCTACACCGAACAGCTCAGCGGCACATCGTTCACCACGCCGCGCGCGACGAATCGCCGCACCTGGAGCTATCGCATCCGCCCATCGGTGATGCACGAGCCCTATCGAGAATTCGAGAAGATCACGCTGATGCGCAGCGGCCCGTTCCATGAAGCGCCCTCGCCGCCCAACCAGATGCGCTGGAATCCACTTCCCATGCCAAGGGAGAAGACAGATTTTGTCGAAGGGATCGTCACCCTGGGTGGCAACGGCGACCCTTCGATGCAGGACGGCGTCGGCATTCATCTCTACGTCGCCAACGCGCCCATGGTCGAGCGCTTCTTCTACAACGCCGACGGCGAGATGCTCATCCTGCCGCAGCAGGGCCGTCTGCTGCTGCGCACCGAGCTCGGCATTGTCGAAGCCTTTCCAGGCGAGCTCGCTGTGATTCCGCGTGGAATCAAGTTCCGCGTCGAGCTGCCCGACAACGAATCCCGCGGCTACGTCTGCGAAAATTACGGCCAGAACCTCCGCCTGCCCGAGCTCGGGCCCATCGGCGCCAACGGCCTGGCCAACGCGCGCGACTTCCTCGCACCGGTCGCCGCCTACGAAGACCGCGAAGGGAAGTTCGAGGTGGTGTCCAAGTTTCTCGGCAGACTGTGGCGCGCGGAGATCGATCATTCACCTCTCGACGTCGTCGCCTGGCACGGCAACTACGCGCCCTACAAGTACGACATGGCGCTCTTCAATTGCATCAACACGGTCAGCTTCGACCACCCCGATCCGTCCATATTTACAGTGCTCACCGCGCCTTCCGCGCTGCCCGGCGTGGCCAACGTCGACTTCGTCATCTTTCCGCCGCGCTGGATGGTCGCCGAGCACACTTTCCGCCCGCCGTGGTTCCATCGCAACATGATGAACGAGTTTATGGGGCTCATCCTCGGTGTCTACGATGCGAAGGCCGAAGGTTTTTTACCCGGAGGCGCCAGCCTGCACAACTGCATGTCCGGCCACGGGCCGGACGCCGAGACCTTCGAGCGCGCCAGCCACACCGATCTCAAACCGCAACACATCGAGGGCACGCTCGCCTTCATGTTCGAAACGCGGCTGCCCGTGCGCCCCACAGTTTTTGCGCTCGAGTCGAAGATCCTGCAGCACGAGTACTATGAATGCTGGCAGAGCCTGAAGAAGAACTTTCCCGGAGCGAAATGACTCACATATCCAGGCGAACTCCCGCGCGCGCGATCACAAGAGTTGTCATCCTGAGCGAAGTCGTCCGCTGTGGCGGACGACGAGTCGAAGGATCTGCGGTTCTCAGGTCTCGCATAAATGGGATTGGACTCGCTCACTTCGCCGATCAGGAGCACGCCTCTTGATCGACTGGGAAGAGATGGCCGCGCGCGGCGGCGCGAGCTGGGTCGAGTCGGCCAACGACCCCGACGGCGGCTTCCCGCTCGACAATCTTCCTTACTGTGTCTTCACCTGCGGCGATCGCCGCCATCCGCGCCCCGGCATCCGCATCGGCTCGCTGATTCTCGACCTCGCCGGCGCCAGCCGCTCAGGCATCCTGGAAGGACTGGATCACTCCGTTCTGGCCGCCTGTCACGCGCACACGCTCAACAAGCTCATGGCCTGCGAGCCGGCCATGCTCGCCGCCTTGCGCACACGCCTGCTGCACCTGCTCCACGCCAGGGCCGACCAGGCCACGCGGGGCGCAATGGGAGTTCTCCTCTCGCCGGTAGCTGAATCTACGTTGCTCAAGCCCGTCGATCCGCCCAACTTCACTGACTTTTACGCTTCCATCGATCACGCCACCAACGTCGGCCGCATCTTCCGGCCGGACACGCCCCTGCTGCCCAACTACAAGTTCGTCCCCATCGGCTATCACGGCCGCGCTTCGTCGATCGTCGTCAGCGGAACGGAGATTCGTCGACCCTCCGGCCAAGCGAAACCGGCGTCCGGCGGCGTGCCCGCCCTGGGCCCGAGCCGATCCCTCGATTACGAAGTGGAGATCGGCCTCTACATGGGCCAGGGCAATGCGCTCGGCGTGCCCATCGGGGTCGCGAGCGCCGACGAGCACATCTTCGGCATCTCGCTGGTCAACGACTGGTCCGCCCGGGACATTCAATCGTGGGAGTACCAGCCGCTCGGCCCGTTTCTTGGCAAGAGCTTCGCCACCAGCGTCTCGCCTTGGGTCGTTCCTCTCGCCGCGCTTAAGCCCTTTCGTGTGCCCGCGGCGTTGCGCGCCTCCGGCGATCCCGATCCGCTCGATTATCTCTGGAATCCTGACGACCAGCACTCGGGCGCCATCGATCTCGTCGTCGAGGTCCGTCTCCTCACTTCGGCGATGCGAAACGCCGGAGCCGAGCCGCACCGCCTCAGCCGCGCCAACCTGCGCGATCTCTACTGGACGCCCGCGCAGCTCATTGCGCACCACACGAGCAACGGCTGCAACCTAATGCCCGGCGATCTGCTCGCGACCGGCACCATCTCCGGTCCGCACCAAGACTCCGCCGGCTGCCTGCTCGAGCTCACCGTCGGCGGCGGCAAACCGGTGGTGTTGCCCAACGGCGAAAGACGCAGCGCGCTTGAAGACGGCGATGAAGTGATCCTTCAGGGCTACTGCCGCCGCGACGGCTACCCCAAAATCTCGCTGGGCGAGTGCCGGGGAACGGTCGATCCGGCCCGATAACTACTCGGATGAGTTCCCATCCTCCGGTCCGTCCCAGAGGTCCCCTTTTACCCGCGCACTCTTTGCAGCGGAAGGCCTTGATATATAGTGTCTTCGTAGTTCCCTACCTAGACCGTCAACGCACAGGGAGTGCGATCATGTCCCAGACTCGTTGGAGCAAAACCGTGACCCTGTTGGCGTATGCCCTTTTTATCTCAGGTCTTGCGTTCGTGCTCTTGGGGTCAATCGGGGAGGAGCATAAGTGGCGCCAATGGCAAACCACACTCTGTTTGGAGCTGGGACTTCTCCTGAGCGTCATAGCAGTCGGAACATTCATCCACGAATACTTCCTTCGTGAAGAGACAGAACGACGAACGCTGGAAAGAATTGGTCAGATACTGCACCCGAAGAGCCTTCGCCAGGTGGCAAAGAACAGGCGTGAGTTTGTCGGATACTACGGATGGACGAATCGTAAAACGCGAAAGCTAGTGATCGCGGGACGAGCTTGTCTCCACATTATGAACCAACGCCTTAGGGGCAGGCTCGTCGATCATATCGTGCGACGTCTCAAGAAGACCTGCGACATCACAATCATGATCCTCGATCCTAGGTCGCGCCTTACCGGCATCCTTGACATAACAGACGCAGATGAGTCGGCAAACCTCAGGTCCAAGCTGCCGAACTTCGTCACCGCATTTCAGCTTTGCGAGAAGTTATCACAGAACGTGCTCAACAAAGATAAAGACCTAGGCGAGGGCAGTCTCTCAGTGCTGGTTTACGATCATATTCCGTACTTCGCATACCATCAGGAAGACGACCGGATGTTTGTTGCATTCTATTTCCTGCAGGTAGAAGGAAGATCTCCTGTTTTCGAGGTACTCAGTCCGGAGGTCCAGAAATTATTTGGGGATCACATCGAAAAGCTGAGATCAAATCCTAAGTCGACTACGCTCCTGACCTACAACCCCGTTCTGAAGAGAAGATGGTTCAACAAAGAGCTGTTCGACAGCATTATGACCTATTGCGAAAAGGCGACAGAGAGCGCAGTCACGCGGTAGCGGGTAGCCCGCTTGTCGCAACTGCCAAAGCCTGCTAGGCTCCCGTCACGGACTTTAGATTATTAGCATCTGGCAACAGAATGGGAGCAAATCAGCAAGCCAAACTGCTAAACTTCCTTCGATCCGGTATTCAAAGTAGCCCTTCATCCGGCCTATTCTCGTGGGCAGATGGATAGCAAGTGCGCAGTTTTGCGCGCCCGCTCATCGGAGGTCACAGATGGCAACCTTTGCCCCCAGCGCCGTCAGCGCGAATCAGGACTTTCTCCCCCTCAAAGGCACCGATCACGTCGAGTTCTACGTCGGCAACGCCCGCCAGGCCGCCTATTTCTATCGCGCCGGCTTCGGCATGAAGCTGGTCGC
>JASHTH010000027.1 GCA_030040655.1 Acidobacteriaceae bacterium
GACAATTTCGACGATTGGGTCTTTTGCGCCTATCACGACGAGGTGCAGTTCAAGGACATCGGCACGGTATTGTTCACGGTGCAGCCTTATCAGAACGTGGACGGGTGTGCCGTGCATCAGCCCAGTCCCAACGGCAAGCTTGTCGACTCGACCGACTCCGTGCTGGGACACGAGACGTTCGAGACCATCACCGATTGGGATCCACCGAACGGATATACGAACCAGACCTCGCTCGATTTGCAATTTGCCGAGATCGCCGACGAGTGCCAGCCGTTGACAGACGACAATGGAGACTTTCTTGTGCCGACCTTCAAGATCAATGGAAAGAAGTACGCGGTGCAGTTGATGTACTCCAACAACTACCATGCCTGCGCTGCGCAGCCATAGCAGTCTGCAGCGAGCCATTGGCCGGGGCCATGCCCGAAGGGCGTGGCCCTTTCTGCTGGGGGACAAAACCTGCGCGGGTGCGCAGCGATGAGCGCCGCTTGGATGGTAGACTTCCCCTCGACCATGGAAATCGGACGATTGTCCCGCCGCGCATTTTTACGCCGCAGCGCCGCCTCGTGCCTCGTCGCCGGCGGTGCATCGATTCTGTGGAGCGATGCCGCGCGCGCCGTCATGCCGATGCCTGCGCCAGCCGGCCCTGCAAACGAAGAGCTCGACAGCTATGTTGCTGCGTACATGCGAGCCATGAATGCGCCGGGAATGACGCTGGGCCTGACCGACGCAACCGCAACCGCGCGCACCGCGGGCTACGGATTCGCCGACGTGGACCTGCGCATCCCCGTCAACGAAAGCCATCTCTTTCAGATCGGCTCGATTACCAAGTCATTCGTGGCGCTGGTGCTGCTGCAGCTCCACGATGAAGGCAAGCTCGACCTCCAAAAGCCGATCCTGGACTACCTGCCTGGTCTGCCGATCGCGACCGAATTCGGGCCGATCACGGTGCACCATCTGCTCACTCACACCTCGGGATTGCCCGACTACGGCGAGGTATTTTTGAGCGACCCGTCGGCGCGGCTGGTGCAGGGATTCAAGCCCGGTGAGCACTTTCACTACTGCAATGCCGGGTTTTCGATTCTCGGGCTGCTCGCCAGCAAACTCGATGGCCGGCCATGGCGCCAATGCGTGCAGGCGCGCATCCTCACGCCTCTCGAAATGACCGCGACGATGCCGGTGCTCTCGACCGCAGCACGCGACCGCAGCGCGGTGGGATACGAGCCATTCTGGGACGACCAGGTCTATCCGCGGCAGGGCAGGCTGGCGCCCGCGCCCAACCTGGTGATGGACACTACCGACGGCTGCATCGCTTCGACTGCGGGAGACATGGCGATCTATCTGCGCATGCTGCTGAATCGCGGGCAGGGACCGCACGGGCGCATTGTGAGCGAGGAGAGCTTTGCGCGGATGGCCACGCCGTACGTCAAGGCGGCCGATTTCAGCCAAACGGCGAGCTATGGTTACGGCATCGCCGTGGACACGCTCGACGGGCACAAGATTCTGCGCCACACCGGAGGCATGGTGGCCTTCGCCTCGTCCATCCACGCGGACCTCGACGGCGGCGTGGCGGCCTTCGCATCCATCAACGCCATGCAGGGCTACCGGCCGACGGCGGTGACGGAATATGCGTTGCGGCTGCTGCGCGCCGAGCGCGAATCGAAGCCGCTGCCCGCCGCGCCGGCTATCGCCGATCCGCTCGATGTGGAGAATGCTTCCGAATACGCTGGAACCTTCGCGTCCGGCACAGAACCGGGAATGACGATTGTTGCCGAAGGTACGCGGCTATATGCGCTCGACAATGGGAAGAGGATCCCGCTGCAGCACGCCGGCGGAGACAACTTCATCTCCACAGTCGAAGGAGTTCTTGCGCAACACACGGTTGTCTTTGGCCGCGCCAAGCCCGGAGTCTCGAACTCAGCGGAGCCCTGGCCGGTGGTCGAAGTCAGCTACGGCTCCCAATGGTATGTGAACGCGAAATACACAGGCCCGCAAAGCTTCACGGCGCCGTCGGAGTATGCCGCGTTCGCCGGCCACTACCGCACCGACAGCGCCTGGGCCGGTGATCTATGGGTTTACGTTTTGAAAGGCCGCCTGATGCTGGGAGGCGAACCGCTCGAGCCCATCGGCACCGCGCTGTTTCGCGTGGGCAACGAGTCCTGGTCGCCGGAGATGGCCGAGTTCCTGCATTTCTTCGAAGGGAAAGCGCGGCTGTTGAAGTTTGGAGGTACGGATTTCTGGCGAATCGAAGTGGGATAAGGCAAGCGGGAAAACGCAGGCACCACGAATACACGTAGGGCAATTCGTCCGGGATCTCTCTTTTGGCGCGCGACACGGCAAGGGGGAAGTACGGGCCAGAAACCCGCCATCATCGCTATCCATGGAGTTACATCGAACATTCGAGCAGAAATCCAGGCGAGACGGTTTTGCGCGGGTCTCCGGCGTGTTCGCCATCGCCGATGGCGCGTTTCAGGCACCCCAACGAGCTCTCGTCGGAGCCCGCCGCGGAAACGCGTCAGAAGGTGAAGCGGCCGCCGATTGTAGGAGCGAAGTTGCTGTTGTGGAAATAGGGAACTCCGGGGCCGTGAGGAATAGCGATGGCCAGACCGCCGGTCACGAAGGAATACGCAAGTCCGGCAAAACCGTCGAAGCGCCTGGCGAAGCGATGGTCGGTATAGAGCGACCCCTCATCGAGGGTGCCCGCGCAGGAGCTGCGGAAACCGGCTGCGGCCGAACAGGTTTTTGGGAAACGAAAGTCGTTCTGCCGCTGTTCATACCAGGATAGAGTGACGTCGGTTTTCGTGTTGTAGGTGTATTTAATGCCCTCCCACCAGATCTGCAGCAACTTTTCCGAATCAAGATTATTGTCTTCGACCCCGCTCATGAGATAGCCGCCCTGGTCGGTGGCGCCCACGCCCAACGGATTCTTCGGGTTGTTCTGCCAGATATATTCGTAGCCGGCATAAAACTTGAACGGGTCCCACGTGAACTTGGCAGTGGCCATCACGGCGTTGTTGTCGGTCACGATGCCATACACGGTGTTGTCGGTGCTGATCAGATCGTTGTCCGCAGCCACCGGGTTGGGCCCGGTGATGGGGTTGGTATTGATGCTGTCCGTGGTCGACTGATAGGAATCCTGCGACGGACCGGCCGGCCCGATCAGGGGATTCAATACGCTGATCGCCTGGTTGTAATGCTGGTAAACGAGGTCGGTGGAAAGCTTTTGGATTTCTCCGCCGAGGTTGAATCCCCAGGCATTGTTACGCGGCTTTACCGGCGTACAGTTGCTGGCAGTCCAGGTTGCTGAGGCCGAGTAGCATCCGCCAGAGCCATCGACGAGCTTATACATCGCGCCGAAATGGACCGGGCCGTGGGCGAGGCGATACTTCACGGCATCGTCCCAACGCGTGTCCTCGGTGTCGCCGCCGGCCGCCATGGTGCCGTTATACCCGATGTAGGAAAAGGCGTAGCCGCCGGCGACCGGATCGTAAAGCAGCATCGTATCGGTACCGAGTGCGCGCTGACGGCCGAAGGTCAGTGTGCCCAGATTCGCTTGCGATACACCGCCATAGTATTCGTCATTGAGGGGTTGGCCGGCACGCGCGCCGTCGATGGCTTCAGAATAGTCGGCTCTGGGAAGACCGTTGTCTTTGATGTCGGTGAGTGACGCGTTGGCAAGCTGGCCGGACTGCGGATTGATGCCCGTCGAAGCGTTGAACACAACGTACCAGTCGTGCGCAAACTCGACTTTGCCCCGGACGCCCAGACCCGTCTGCGACAGGTTATTCGGTTCGACCAGGAATCGGGAACTATTGGCGTTTCGGTTCACCAGCGATGAGCCTTCATAGTTATACGGGCTTTGCGGCAGGCCGTGACTGACCCAGCCGAAGCCGACGTCAAATGCGCCGTACAGCGTGATGCCGTGCCAGGTGAGCGCGTCGGAGGTGGGTGCAGCTGCCGGAGACGGTTCGCTTGCCTGGACTTGGTTGAAACCTGCCGTCCTGGTTACGTCCAAGTTGGACAATTCGATTCCGGGGGTCTTGAAGGCGGTCGCAGTAAACTTCACGGAAGAATCGTCTGGAGGCAGCAGCGAGAACTTCCAGTGCGGCTGCTCGCTTTGGGTCTTGTCTACAGGGCTAAACCAGTTCGAGAAGGGTCCTTCCTGCCCGAACATCAGCGTCGAAGAGAAAAGGAGGACTGCCACAGTAAGAATCGGCGTTGCCTTGCTCACATTGCCTCCAGCTTGAAAGGATTTAGCCGCGCAAGCGTTCACAATGACCTCCGAATCGCCGGGGGGCGAGAAGCCGGAGCGCGGTGTGTCGTCTGTTTTTAGAATATACGGTTAGGGACGACAAATTCGGATTGATTCGTCACTATTCGATTTGAATTGGCCAACGGACCCGGCGAATGTCGCTTACCGCAGGCGCAGTTCAAGCATCCGGTTAGCCTTGGTTGCTACGGGAAGCTCAATATCTCCAGGATTTGACGTCGGCTCCGGCAGGCGCCGTGGCGAGCATGTGCTCGACCATTTGTGGAAGCACGCGCTGCGCCCAGTCGGCGTTGTTCTGTTGCATGGTGTACTCCGACGGGCCGCCGGTGTAGCAGTGCGGCATGCCGGGGCCGTATTGAAAGGTTGCGTCGGAGTGCGGATTGCGCGTTGCCTCGAGCTGTTTTTGCAGCATGTGGACGGCGTTGTTGAGGAAATAGGTGTCGCCGTCGCCGACCGCGAAGTGCAATTTGCCTTCGAGCTTGGGACCGAGCGTGGGCCAGTCGCGCTTGAGAATGGCCGCAAGGTCGTAGTGGTCATGCCAGTAATTGCGCACCGAATTGTCGATGGCGCCGGTCAGCGGATCGACGATCTGTGCGGGATAGCCGTCGTCGCCGGCGGGTGAAAACACCGCCTGCCAGATATCCCACTGCTCGGTGGAGCGGCCGTGCGTGCCCAGCACATACTCAAAAGCGTACTCATCGCCGGTGAGCGCGATGACGCTTCCGTCGGGTTTGCGGTCCGCGGCGATGGGGACCTGGCCGAAGTCGCCCTTGCGGACGAAGGCGTTGGCATCTTCGTAGAGGTCGATGTTCTGGTAGCCGTGAAAATCGATCGGGTCGGGGCAAGCAATGTAAGCGCCGTTGTAGAAATCGGGATAAAAGATCTGCGTGGCCGCGGCTTCCCATCCGCCGGTCGAGCCGCCGAAAGTGGCGCGCGCCCATCCCTGGCCGATGCCGCGAAACCTTTTCTCGATGGCGGGAATCAGTTCGTCATTGATCGCCGATCCGTAGGGGCCGACGTTGGCCGAGTCGACGTCGTACGAGTCGTCGTAATACGGATTCGCATTCTGTACGTAAATCATGATGACGCGCGGCAGGCGGCCCGAGGTCCAATCCTGAAAGAAGCGGTAGCCGAACTGCTCCCGGCGATAGCCGGGCGATTTAGGATCGGGCGGCGAAGTAACGAACGGTACGGGACCGAAGCCGGGATGAAAATGATCCTGATAGACGACAAGCGGGTAATGTGCGTCGGGATGCTCGTCGAAGCCGTCGGGCAGAAGGATCCACGCGCCCAGCCATATGTCGCGGCCCCAGAAGGCGCTGAGCCTGTCGCTTTTGAAGCGCATGTACTTCAGCCATTTTGCCGCAGGCTCTCGCTTTGCGAGGACTTCCGGGTCGCGCTCGGTGCCCTCAATCGGTGGAATGATCTGATCGAGCGTTAGCTGGATCGTCGCGCTCGACTTCGGATCGAAATGCGCTTTGACCGGCTTGTTGTAGGGGTTGCCGGGCTTCAGGTTCCAATGCTGACCTTCGCCTTTGTCCGGGGGCAGCCACACGGTTTTCCCGGAAGCAAGATGAAATTCGTCGTAGACATTGAAGACGGCCTGCACGTAGTAATCTCCGGCGTCGAGATCGGCGAGCGAGCGGCGTGGATAGCCGAAGGTCTTGGCGTCGACCACGATCGGCGTGCCGGGCGGCAGGTTTTGCGCATCGACGCCGAAGCCCTGCGCCGAGGTATAGGTCTCGTCGAGCTGCATGCGCGGCTCGGATTCGCCATTCTTGGCGAAGACGAGAATCAGATGACCGGTGAGCGGCTTCGAGGAGGGAATCGTGATCTCGACGCGCTGGGCGCGAGCGGAAAAAGCAACGATTAGTAGAAATGGAACGCACTTTCTAATCGCTCTCATCGGTTGGTTTTTCTCCTGTCCTTTCGGCTCCCGGCTTTTGCAGTGAATCGTGGCGAAATGGATACTCCGAACTCGGCGATTCCGTTCTTGCAGTTGGAGAACTCCACGATGCTAATGTCTCGCTCGCGGTTGTCATCGTATTGAGCGTCGCGGCATTCTCCGCGGCCACAGCGTCCTCAATGCGCTCCACGAAAACGCGGAAGGCGTCATCTTGGGAAAGATCTCGATACCTCCCTACCCTCGTCTGGAATAGATATTTCTCATGGACGATCAATTGTTCTGTCGATCGATAATTCTTCCACTGCTCGCGGTAGTGGTATACAGTCTCCAAAGACACCGATATAACAACCGAGAGGCTGATCACAGTAACAACTGCCTGAATTACCGGCACGCCAACGAGGCGTGGATGATATGGGATGTTGATTAATGCAGGCACCAAGGCCCCGCCGATAACAGAAAGCACGCGCATCCTGAGGTAGTTTGACTTCATTTTTACAGCTTTCTTGTCATACCAATCCTGATATTGATTAAAGCGTTCGGAGACGTACTGGTCCGCATTCATGCGTAACGGAGTATCGGACATAACGCACTCCTTTCGAACCGCGATTCACTCCTAGCATTCGATCTGACAAAGGGATGGCCCATATGATTCCAAGCATACACAGCTGATTGCAACATAAAGTCATCGATCTGTACGCTGCCTGACCATCAGATAATGGCTCGCCGGCCAGTCTGAATTCCCGAGGCCTTCGCGCTTGGCTTCGGCAAAGATTTCAGCCAATAGATCGGCCAGGCCGAGGCGGATGTGGCTCCCGGCCGCTTCGCGGAACATGCGCAGGTCCTTCGCTCCAAGCTCGATCGTGGCGCCGGGCTGTTCAGGCGGATGCAGCATCACTTTGCCGTATGCTGCATAGAACGGAGACTGAAAAAGCGCGCTGTTCACCGTATCGAGAAAGGTTTCCGGCTCGATGCCGAGCGCCGACGCGTAGACGAACGACTCGCTGAGCGATTGAATCATGGCGCCGATGAGGAAGTTGCCGCCGAGCTTGACGGCATGCGCCTGGCGCGGTTCTTTGCCGACGATGGAGATGCCGCGCGAGAGCGGCTCGAGCAGCGGCCGGGCTCGCGCGATCGCGTTGTCCGCGCCGGCGACGACAATCCAGAGTCGGCCCTCCTCGGCGACGTTGGGACGGCCGAAGACCGGCGCGGCGACGAAATCGATACCGCGGCGCGCGTGCTCCCGGGTAAGCCGTTCGCTGAGGGCAACGCCGATGGTGCTGCAGGAGACGTGAAGCGCGCCCGGCTCCAGCGCATCCAACAATCCGTTCGCGCCGAAGAGCACATCCTCATGCGCGGCATCGTCGAAGAGCATGGTGATTACGGCGTCCGCGCCCAGCTCCGCCTCAGCAGGCGTGCCGGCCACGATTGCGCCTTCGCGAGCCAGGCGATCGGTGCGACCCTCGGTGCGGTTCCACACCGACAATTCGTAGCCGGCCGCGAGCAGGCGCAGCGCCATAGGCGTTCCCATATTGCCCAGGCCCAGAAAGCCAATCCTCATCGCCAGAGTCCCCCGGCTTCAACTCTAACGGGTAGAATTCACGGCCGGTCCCATCTGGCGAAAGGGAGTATCTGCGTCAGGCGGCGCGGGCATAGGGCTCGGCGGCGCGAGCGGCGCGCAGGGCAACCGCCCACCAGCGCAGGCGATGGAGCATAGCTGCCATGGCGCGCTGGTGCCGCTCAGGATTCAAGAGCCTTCCGGCCTCGTCGAATTGCTCCCATGCGCCGGCAAAGCTCACTGCGTCGCGGATCGTAACGGTGTGCAACTCGGCGAAGACGAGGCGCAATTGTTCCACGGCGCGCAGGCCGCCCGAGATGCCGCCGTAAGAAATGAATGCGACGGGCTTGGCGTGCCACTCGGCGCCGACCGAATCGATGAGCGACTTGAGCGGCGCCGGGTAGCCGTGGTTGTACTCCGGCGTGACGACCACAAAGGCATCCGCTTCAGCGACGCGTTGCCACAGCGAGGGTGCGCCGCGCGGCGAATCCTCTTCCGGGCGCTCTTGAGGAGAGTCGACTGCGGGGTCGATCACGTCGAGTGAGAATCCATCGCGACGTGTAATTTCTTGGGCGGCCCAGCGCGCCACCGTGTCGCAAAAGCGGCCCTTGCGGGCGCTGCCATAGATGAGTGCAATCTTGATCTTGTCGTCCATTCCGTCTCCCGGCGAGGTTGAATCTCCTCTAGAATAAGCGTACAACCTCAAGTTAACTTGAGGTCAAGAGGAAAAAACATGCTCAAGCCGGAGGTGCACGGCCTTGCCGCGGAGTTGACCGTAGGCCAGGTTGCCGCACGCAGCGGCGTCGCAGTTTCCACGTTGCATTTCTACGAATCCGCCGGACTGATCCGCAGCCGGCGCAATCAGGGCAACCAACGCCGTTATCCTCGCGAGGTGCTTCGCCGCATCGCGGTCATTCGCGTGGCGCAGCGCACGGGCATCACGCTCGCCTCCATTCGCGACGCACTACATGCGTTGCCCAACGGTCGCACCCCCACGGCGGAGGATTGGGCGAAGCTCTCGGCGCGATGGAAAGCGGAACTGAACGACCGCATCGATCGGCTCGCGCGGCTGCGCGATCAGCTCGATGGGTGCATCGGCTGCGGGTGCTTATCGTTGGGCGTTTGCCCGCTGCGCAATCCGTGGGACAAGCTGGGCGAACAGGGACCGGGGCCAAGGCTCCTGGAGCCAGGCGAAATGGAATGCAGCTAGGCGGAGCGGATTCCGCTACGACGGCGCGACGAGCTGGTGGGCGATGGCGAAGAGCGCCAGTTCGAGGCGCGTGGAGACGCCGGTCTTGTCGAAGATGTTCGACAGGTGCCGCTTCACGGTCTCTTCGCTCAGGGTGAACTGCTTGGCGATGTCGCGGTTCGAGCATCCCTCGACGATGCAGCCGACCACTTCGAGCTCGCGAGGCGTGAGGCCGTAGGTCTTGCGCTGGGGGACGGCTGCCTGCTGCATCAGGTCGTGCAGGGCGCTGACGAGATTGACCACGCGCTTGCCGCCGATCCAGTAGTCGCCGGCATAGACGGTGCGGATGGCGGTTTGCAGATGGCCGGCGAGCGCGTCTTTGAGCACGATGCCGCGGGCGCCGATGTGCAGCGCCTCGATGATCTGCTGCGGGGTGATGGTCGAGGTGAGCAGCAGGATCTTGCAGGTGGGCTGGCCATTCATGATGGCGCGCATGGCCTCGAGGCCGGGAAGGCGCGGCATCTGCACGTCGAGAAGAAGAATGTCCGGCGCCAGCTCCAACGTCGCGGTGATGGCCTCGTCGCCGTCCGCGGCTTCGCCGATGACTTCGAAGCCGTCTTCGGCGGTGAGCATGTTGCGCACGCCGATGCGGACAACCGGGTGGTCGTCAGCCAAAACAATGCGAATGTTCCGTTCCACTTGAGCGGCCAAATCCCTGGACTCCACGTTCATTATGCCGGAAATTCAGCCTTCAGCATACGCTCAAGATTGGATAGGGCAGCACGTAAATCGCGCACCCAGCGCGCCCTGTTATCCAGTTGGTCACTCCCCGGCTCGAAGACGACCTTCTCCAGCATAGCGCCTAAGCGCGAAACCTGCGCCGCGCCGGCCATAGCACAGCCGCCCTTGATGGAGTGGCCGATGCGCCGGACGGCATCGAGGTCCTGCCGCTGGAACGCCGCGTCCAGGGCCTCGATGCGCTCCGTCAGATCCGCCATCATAGCTGCGTAGATTTCACGCACCTTGTCTTCCGCCATGCTTTCCCGGAGTTGCGCCAGCGTTTCAGCCCTCAGTACGGGCGGCTCTGCTTCGCCTTCGGGAGTGGTGAGAAGACGTATGGGAGGGCCCTTTTCCTCCAACAATTTCCGCAGCGTGTCGGAACCGAACGGCTTGAGCAGAAAGCCGTCGGCGGCCCGGGTCACTTCGTCGGGAGCGGTGCTTCCGCTGATGGCGAAGATCTTGGCCCGGCTGTGCAGGCGCAGCGCCTCGAGAAGCTCGACCCCGCTCAAGCCCGGCATCTGCGTATCCATCAGAATCACTTCCGGAATGGACTCGCCGGAGTCGAGCAACGCCAGCGCGCCGGCACCGTCTGCCGCCGTATGAACGGTATAGCCGCCCATGGTCAGGACGGTCGCCAGCACTTCGCGGCTGACCATGTCGTCGTCGATGAGCAGCACCCGCGGCAGCAGCAGATGCGCATGGAAGTCTAACATGCCTCTAGTGTGCCACTTCGGTACCGATATCGAGCGGGATTTGGGGGCCGCGAACCATCCAAGGTCCCCTCTGGGGTCAGTTCCCTACCACGAGCACCTGGAAGCTCG
>JASHTH010000217.1 GCA_030040655.1 Acidobacteriaceae bacterium
CCGGCTATGGTGGACGTATTGGTCCCGTTGGTTACCGTGCCGGTGCGCGTATCGATGGTGATCTGAGCCGCGACGGGAAGGGCGACGAGACACACGGCGACCCCGCAGGCGCCCGCTCGCAACCCGACCCAACTTCTGCGAACCGGCCACGCGCGCGTTCCCGGGGGTAGGAAAGGCCCGATCATGGGAACCTCCCATGGCTTCAAACAGATTTATGGCAACGATAGTCCTCTTGAGGTACAAATAGCAAACTGCCAGGGAACCCGTTAGCGAGTCGTTGCAACGGCGAGCTTCAGCCCATCCGTTGTCAGCCCAAAGTGGGAGGGTCCGGGCTTCAGTCCATACGCAAGCAGCCCCCAAGACCCTTCGCGGGCTTTAGGCAGCGTGTGACGAATACCCATCGAAGGCTTTGTAACAAGGCACGACTTCACAGGCTGCGGAAAAACTCCATTCGGAGGAAGGCGGGGGTTTTAACCCCCGCATTAAGCCAACAGGATCACCGCGGGCTTCAGCCCCGGAAGGACCTATTTCGCCGATTTCACCCGAAATATGGAGTTTTTCCGTAACCTCTTCAGTCGTTCCTCCATGGGCCCTCGGCCCACCCAAATAGATGAAAAACTTGGGTGCCCCAGGTCCGTGTTTTCGGACCTGGGATAATGAGCGTTTTCGACCGTGCCAAACAAGCCCCTTTTTTTGATAGGTCTCGCGGGCTTCAGCCCCCGGGAAACCGATGCCCGACTTGAAACCGGGAGCCCGGCGCCAAACTCCGACGTTTGTCGAGTGACGCTCAATTCATAGGAATCGCCGTCAGACGGAATCGTTGCCCGCACCGGTCTCGTGGTTTTCCGCCGGAGCCGCCTGCGTTACTGCGGTCTCCGCCGGAGCAATCTGCACCAGCACGGGCGGCGCGGCTTCGGCCGTCCCCATGGCGGCGTCGTGTTGGTGCCGCACGGCCGCATCGATATCCACGGCAACGCCGCCGGGCACAATCACCGGCGCGTTGTAGCGGAAGTCGAGATCGCGCGTTACCCGGTAGAGAACCGGCAACGCGGCCACCAGGATGAAGAATGTGAGCCAGGTGCCGTCCAGGCCGAACCCGCCGCCGGTCAGCCAGAACGGCCCCATCGGGTCTCCCTGCACCACCGGCGAATGGCTGACATTGCCGCCGATTGCCAGCCCGAAGAGCAGCGCGCGGCCGGCCTTCCAGCCGAAGTTGATTCCCCAGCTCACCCACAGCGCGCGCGTGCGCAAATACACCGCCGAAAGCACCAGGCAAAGTGCAAACGACACGGCAAAACTGGCGCTGCTCGAGCCCGGCCGGAGCATCTGCACCGTGGCCGAAAAGAAGGCGAAGATGATCACCGCTCCCGTGCTGCCCAGCGCCTGTGCCAGCCGCTGGAATCCGTAGCCGCGAAACGCGACTTCCTCGCCCAGCGCCAGCATCCCGAAGAAGGCCGCGTCGGCCAGCAGCCATCCCCACGCGTATCGCCCGGTCGCGAATCTGATCGCGATTCCGCCTACGACCGTGAGGGGAATAACGCCAACCACCGCCAGCGCCCAGCCGACCGACAACCCCAGCCCGATCTCGCGCGTCCAGCCCGATCGCCCCGGCCATCCCTGCGCATTCAATGGATTCATTTGACGGTCGAGCACCAACCCCATGAACCCGTAGCCCGCAATCAGCAGAAAAGCGAGGAGAGCCGCTTCTGTCAGCGGCTCCCACTGGTCGTTGACCATTCCGGCGGCGCTGCGCCGCGCCAGCTCCCTGGCCAGGAAAAAGAAGAGAAAGGCGAAAAGAAACTCGATATAGGAGCGCAGGCGCGCCCCGCGACTCTGGGGAGTGCCGCTCATGCGCACCCTCCCCCTGCCGGCATCGGTGCAGGAGGCCCGTCGACCTGTTGCGCCAGCAGATAGGACACCGAGCTAACCTTCCGTATAAAACTGAGCGATGTTGCGAAACTTCTCCTGCCGGGCCGCCACCAGCGCTTCGATGGGCTCCGCCATCAGCGCGTCCAGATTCCTCTTGATCGCCGATCCCAAAACCCCCAGCCCGGTCTCGCGGTCGATGTGAATTCCACCCTCCGGCTCGGCCACAATCTCGTCCACGCAACCCAGAGCGGCGACCTCAGGGGCTGAGATGCGCATCGCCTCGGCGGCGAGTTGCTTGTGCGCCGAGTCGCGCCACATGATCGCGGCGCACGACTCCGGCGTGATGACGAAGTACAGCGCATTCTCCAGGATCAGCACGCGGTCGCTCACCGCCAGCGCCAGCGCGCCGCCCGACCCGCCCTCGCCGCTGATCACCGAGATCGTCGGCACGCGCAGCCGCGACATCTCGCGCAAATTCCGCGCAATCGCCTCGGCCTGCCCGCGCTCCTCGGCGCCCAAGCCCGGGTAAGCGCCGGGCAGGTCGATGAAGCTGATCACCGGCCGCGAGAACTTCTCCGCGATCTTCATCGCGCGCAGCGCCTTGCGATACCCTTCCGGATGCGGCATGCCGAAGTTGCGCCGCACCCGCTCCTTGGTGCTGCCGCCCTTGCGATTG
>JASHTH010000218.1 GCA_030040655.1 Acidobacteriaceae bacterium
GATCTTTCTCCCGGCGAGGCCGGCGGCCCGTTTCAGATGACGATCCAGGGCACGCTGCCGCAAACGGGGGCGGGCGCCGACCAAACTCCGCCGCCGCAGAGGATCGCCCTCGACGATATCCTCGTTGGCGACGTCTGGGTCGCCTCCGGGCAGTCGAATATGGAATTCACCATGCACCAGGCTGCCACCGCCGATCAGGATCTGCCGCGCGCTTCCAATCCGCACCTTCGTCTGCTCATCGTAAAGAAGAGTGCGCCAGAGCTCCCGCAGGACGACATCGACACCGACGACGGCTGGCAGGCTTCGACGCCCGACTCGGCCCGCAATTTTTCCGCCGTTGCCTGGTACTTCGCCCGTGAGATCGAGCAGCGCGAGCACGTACCTGTCGGCGTCATCGATTCCACTTGGGGCGGCACGGTGGCCGAAGCATGGACGCGCCTGACCGCGCTCGGCGAAGACGCGGCCCTGAACCCGCTCTTCGCTTCGCGCGGCAAAATGATCGAGCAGGAGCCCGACGATCTGCTCGATGCCAAGCGCCTCGCGCGATTGCAGGCCGAGGCGAAAGCCGAGGGCAAACCCATTCCTGAAGCGCCATGGCGCCCCGATCCGGCGAGCTGGGGTCCCGGTAATCTCTGGAACGGCATGATCGCGCCGCTCACGCCTTTCGCGATTCGCGGCGTCATCTGGTACCAGGGCGAGAGCAACAGCAAGCTCGATCGCGCGCCGCTTTACAGCCGCATCTTTCGCGCGTTGATTCAGGACTGGCGAGCTCAATGGGGCATCGGCGACTTTCCGTTCCTCTTCGTACAGATTTCCAATTACAAATCCGACGCTACCGAAGACTGGGCGGCTCTACGCGAGCAGCAGATGAAGACGCTGGCCCTCCGCGACACCGCCATGGCCGTCACCATCGACATCGGCAATCCCGACGATGTACACCCCACCGATAAGCTCGACGTCGGCCTGCGGCTGGCGCGCGCCGCTCGCGCGCTGAGCTACGGCGAGTCGATCGAATTCTCCGGCCCCATCTTCCGGCAGGCCACGCCCGAAGGCAACGCGCTGCGCGTCTGGTTCGATCACGCCAAGGGGTTGAACGCGCGGGGCGGGGAAGTGACCGGATTCGAAGCCGCCGGCGCCGACGGCAAGTTCTATCCGGCTCAGGCGAAGATCGACGGCGAAACCATCCTCGTAACCAGCCCATCTGCAGCCCAACCCGTCGCCGCCCGCTACGGCTGGGCGAACAGCCCGCGGTGTAATCTCTTCAACGGCGAGGGACTGCCCGCCTCGCCGTTCCGGACGCCTCCGCGCGATTTGGGCGATCTATAGCGTATTAGGAAATACTGTAGGGCGAAGCTATGACGCTGTGGCGGTTTCGGAAATGATGTAGCCGAAGAAAGATCGCCAAGTCGACGCGACCAACCCGGGGTGGGACAAACTCCGGGGTCCCCAACGACATCGGTTCGTCGTTGGGGTGGGACCAACCGAGAGCGGCGACCTTGGGCAACGTCCAATCGGGCGCATTATTTCCTAAACTGCCTTAGTGCTTGCCGGCGCACACCACCGTCGTCTCCTGCATCTCGATCAGCCCGCAACCGGTGCGCTTCTTCAGCTCCTCGAGAATGCCCTCGACTTTTTCGCGCGTCTCCACAAATTCGATCTTGATCGGCAGATGGTCTGAAATCTCGAGAATGTGCGCCGCGTGCATGCGGTGCTTCCCGCCAAATCCCGCCACTCCCTTGAAGACGCTCGCCCCGGCGATGCCGCTGTGAAATAGAAAATCGAGAATGCTGGTATATACCGGCACGCCGTGGTGCTTGGCGGTGTCGCTCAGGTAGATCGTGACTTTGATAGCCTTCCCGGGTTCCAACATGGCGCCTTCTATCGACCAACGGAGGATTCTATCGCAATCCGGGCCGAATGCGCGCGAAGCCGAAACCGATCGCGGCCTATCCGATCGCCTCCGCCGCCGCTGCCCCGCACCACGTCGCCGCCAGACCCAGAATCACGCTGCCTCCGGCGTACAACGCCGCGAGCGAGAACGCGCCCGCGCGCAGAGTCTCCAGCGTCTCCCATTCGAAGGTGGAAAATGTGCTGTATGCGCCGATGAATCCCACGGCGAAGAAGAATCTCCACGCCGGGTCGATCTCAAGCCGCGCGCCGAAGTAGGTCAGCGCGAATCCAATGACCGCGCACGCTGTGAGATTCACGGCTAGCGTGCCGTACGGGAAGCGGATTCCCATTCGGCCCGAAATCGCCGACCCCACCCAGTAGCGCAGCGCCGAGCCCAGCGCGCCGCCCAATCCGATCAGCAGGTATTTCTGCAAGACTGCCCTCCTCAATCAGCATTCGACAGGCATCGACGCCGCCTCTCTGTCCGAGGACAGGGAGCCACGCAAACGTGCAGCGCCGCAGGCGTCGCGCCGTTTCATCTGCATTTCGAGGGATCACGCCGGGATATGACTCCGCAGCAGGATTCCCTGCCAGGAGTCATCATCTGTCCGGCCTCATAGGAGGGACAGCGGTTAAGGGTGAACTCCATCACCGCTAACAGCAGCTTCATTACACAGCTTGGGATTCCACGCTGTCAAGCGGGCCGCGTCTCACCGATCGGTGCACGAGTAGCACGGATCGATCGACGCCTGGATCAGCGGCGTGTCGGCCAGCCGCGCGCCGAGCACCATCCAGCGCACCGCCGGCATGTTGACGTAAGTGGGCGTGCGCACATGCACTCGCGCCGGGTTGCGCGAGTTTTCCTTCCACGTCACGCTGTACATCACCTCGCCACGCGGCGCCTCCACGCGGCTCGTCGCCGTGCCCGGCGTGAAGACAAGCTTCGGATCTCCGGTATGAATCTCTCCCGGCGGCAGCTTGGCAATCGCCTGGCGCAAAATCTTGCAGCTTTCCATGATCTCGAGAGCGCGCACCAGCAGCCGCGCCCTTACGTCGCCCTCCTGCTGCGCCTGCACGGCGAACTCCATCTCTTTGTAGGCCGCGTAGGGCGCCGCGCGTCGCAAATCTTGCGCCACGCCCGAGGCCCTCGCGTTCGGCCCCACCACCCCGCACGAAACCGCCTTCTCGTGACTCAGCACGCCGATGCCCGCGCACCGTGACCGCGCCGTGGCGCTGGTCGTGAAGATGGGGATGATCTTGTCGGCCATCTCTTTTTCGAGCGCCTCCACCATGGCCAGCACCGCGGGCGGGTCCTCGATATCGCGATTGACCCCGCCGATGCGGTTCATCGAATAGTTCACGCGATTGCCCGAGATCGCCTGCAGAACATCCATCACCTTCTCGCGAATCTCGAAGCACGTCATGAACATGGTCTTGAAGCCCATCAGCTTCGACGCAATCCCCGCCCAAAGCACGTGCGAGTGCAGCCGCTCCAGCTCGCACATGATGGTGCGAATGTATTGGGCGCGCGGCGGCGGCGTCTGCCCCGTCAGCTTCTCCATCGCCTGGCACAACGTGAGCGTGTGAATGAAACTGCAGATGCCGCAGACGCGCTCCATCAGCGCGATCACCTGAACGTAATTGCGCGTCTCGGCCAAATGCTCGATGCCGCGAAAGTTGAAGCCGATATGCAGCTTGGCGTCGCAAACCGTCTCGCCGTCGCAGATCATGTCGAGCTTGTACGGCTCTTCCAGTGCGGGATGATAGGGGCCCATCGGAATCTTGTAGCTCATCGGACCTCCTCGCGCAGGTTCACGCCCGCGGTGTCGCCGTCGCGCAGCAGCAACGGCTCGTACTCGCGTCCACGAAAGTCGATCGCATACTCTTCGTGAACTTCGCGCTCGATCCAATCCGCGGCTTCGCAAAGGTCGAAGATACTGTCGATCGTGTTGCCGGCGAGCTGGAAGGGAAATCCAAGTAACCGCCCGTCGAGGTCCCAGTGATACTCCAGGTGAATTCCCTCGCTAGCCGGCAATTGGTACGCCGTGATCGTGACGAAACGCGCCCGGCACGCATTCATCACCGCTGCCACATCGCGTACGTTCGCCGGCGCAGGGTCCAGCCAATGCACGCCGCCCGATTCGATCCAAGGCGCCTCTACGCTCAGCTTTTCGCGAATGATGTCGAGCGGAATCATTGCGCTCCTCCTGCCCCCGCGCTCACCGCCGGTAGGGCTGCGCCATGAGCGCCTGCCGCAACCGCCTTGGGCGCCGGCGCTTTGCGCGCCACCGTGTACGACTTCTTCAATTCACCCAGATTCAGGTAGATTGGCGGACACGCCGACTCCTGGCTCAGCGCGTGCGCTTTGCATCCCTCCACGCATCGCCCGCAAAACGTGCATCGGCCGGGATCGTAGCTCCAATAGAATTCACTCTTACCGGCCTTGTACTCGATCGCGCGCGAAGTGCAGCGGAAGCGGCAGACGGCGCAGCCCGTGCACAGCTCCGGATTGAACTGCACCAGCCCGCGATAGCGTTCGGTCACTCTGGGTCGCGCGGGAAAACGCAGCGTCCGCGCGCCGTCCCAGAAATTTCTCCATAGCATCGCCAGCATCTTCATGGTCGAACCCTCAGCAAGAGCGCCGTCGAAACCGCCAACACCGCGAAGATCAGCGTGCACTGCCAGTAAAAGCGCACGGAGGTGTCGATCGCCACGCGCGCCGTCGCCGCTGAAGCCGTGGACAGAAGCAACACGATTGCAAAGGAGAAGACGACAAAGAGAATCGGGCCGAGCCACCCGAAAGCCAAATGCGGCGCAGCCAGCGCGGCCACAAGCCCGGTCCCTGCTACCCATTCCAGTCCGTGCGACAGCTCCCACATCGCCAGCTCCGGCCCCGCAAACTCGATCATCGGCCCGGAATAGATCTCCTGCTCCGCATTGGGCAGCGAGAAGGGATTGATGTGCAGCTTCGCCGGCAGGCAAACCAGGATCGCCGCCAGTCCCAGCCAGCGCAGCGGCGTCGACGGCAACCCCGCCAGCGTTTCCAGCCGGAAGGTGTGCTGCGCAGCCGCGATCGAAACCACGGCCAGCAGGAAAACCACGTTGTAGGCCACCGCCATCACCGCTTCGCGCGCCGCGCCGATCTCGCCGAAAATCGAACGCGATGAGAATCCCGCCGCGATGATGCACAGCGCCGGCAACTCGAGCAGCGCGAGCAGCAGAATCAGATCGCCCTCGAATCCGCCCGACGATGGCAGCACCGGCAGCAGCGCCACTGCGCCAACGGCCGACGAGACCGCAAGCAGCGGCCACGCGCGCATCAGCAGCCCGCCGATCCCCTCGCGCGACGGCGTAGTCTTGCCCAGAAGTTTGATGAAATCGTAGAACGGCTGCAGGAAGGGAGGTCCGATTCGCCCCTGCATCCACGCCACCGACTTGCGCTCCACCCACAGGAAGAACCACGCCGCAGGCACGGCGAAGAGCAGCCCCGGAAAAATTAGCAGGCGCGCGAGTGCGGTGATCAGATTCATGGCTGCACCTCGCTCGTCTTCGGAGCCTCATTTGTCTCCAACTCATCCGCGTGCGCCACAATTGCAACTGCCGGCTGCGCTTTGCCTCGCTCTGCAAGGATCTCCGCCGCCTTCGCAATCCCCTGAATGATCGCGTCGGGCCGCGGCGGGCATCCGGGCACGAACACGTCCACCGGAACGTGCTGGTTCAGCGGCCCGGCCAGCGTGCGGCTGTCGACAAACACATTCGTCGTCGCCGGGCAGGAGCCGATCGCCACTACCGCCTTCGGGCTGCACACCTGCCCATACACCGTCTTGATCGCGCCCACGGAATTGCGCGTCACCGGCCCGGTCACGCACAGAATGTCGGCGTGCCGCGGGCTGCCCTCGAGCCGCACGCCCAGTTGCTCCGCGTCATAACGCGGCGAAAGGCTCGCCACCAGTTCGATATCGCACCCGTTGCAGCTTCCCGAGTTCATGTGGAAGATCCACGGGCTGCGCCGCCGGCACGAACATAGGAATCGATTCCACAGGTTCATGGTCTGCCTCCGAGCAGCGCGTTCAGCGCATCCGGCCAGCATCCGGCCAGCAGAAGCACCAGGACCAACACGACAATGGTTCCCTGCACCAACAGCGGCTCTCTGCGCGTCACTGCACCTTCGCTCTCCGCCGAGTCACCGTCTCGCGCCGGCCCCCACCAGGCATGCGTCAGCGCCAGAACATAGGCGGTGAGCGCGAAGATCGACGAGAGCACAAACACCGCCAGCCACCACGGCCCGTTGCGCAGCGCCGACTCATACAATCGCCATCGGCCGGCATAGCCCAGCATCGGCGGCACGCCCAGCATGGCCAGCATTCCGAAGAGGAATCCGAATGCGCTCACCGGGTATCGTGTGGCCAACGCAATCGGCCGTTCATCCAGTTCGCCGGCAGCTTCCGGCGCAACCAGGCACGTGAACAGCAGTGCCTTGGCGAGCGAATGCGTGCAAGCGGCGAAGATCGCGCCCGAAACTCCGATCGATTGCATCGAAGCCACGCCCAAAAGGAGGAATCCGACGTCCTCCACCGTGGAAAGAACCAGCAGCCTCTTCAGGCTCCGTTGGGTGAGCATGAGCAGTGCGGCCAGCAGGGAAGTGGGAGCGGCCACGCCGAGCAAGAGTCCGTGCGGGGCGAGCGCCGATGGCATCTCGTGTGCGCCGATTAGGAATTCGCCAAACGCAGCCATGTCGACTACGCCGATGATCAGCCCCAGCACCAGAGGCGGCAGTTCATCGGCCAGCGATAGAACCCAAAAGAACAGCGGCACGGCGGCCAGCTTCACGCATACGCCGGTGAGCAAGAAAGCGCGCGACCAGGTTGCGCTCTGCGGTGCGCGC
>JASHTH010000219.1 GCA_030040655.1 Acidobacteriaceae bacterium
GCGGGAGGAACGGGAGTCACCGAAATTGCGGTCAGATTGGAATCAGTCACCACCAGTTGCGGAAGGGTAAAGACGCCGTCGGATGCGTTTTGAGCTCCGAACCCGAGTTCGTCGACCCAGGCGTTCAACGTATACGCGCCGGGCTGCACGCCGCGAATCGAGAAATTCCCCGAACTCGGAAGGCTGGTGCCCAATAAATCTTCGGGACAGCTATTGTCGGCGAGATTCAGATAGACTCGACCGCCCATGCCGGCGGGCAGGCTGATCGATCCCGAAACCGTGTAGCCCAGCTCGGCCGTGAAATCAATGCCTGCGACGCCGCCGTTGTTTACGGCCACAGTTTGGTTGGCAGGAGAAAAGACCGAGCTTGGCGCTGTGCTCGATGGCGTCACAACATAGTTCCCCGCGGGAACGTTTTCGAATGCGAATTGTCCATTGCTGTCTGTCGAAGTCACCTGGACCGGATTTGTATTGATTGCGACGGGAATTCCGCTCGCAGGTGCGCCGCAGTACAGGAAGTTGACTTGCCCGCTAACCTGGTATCCCGGAGCGTTTAGCACGGCGATCGAATAGACGACCGAGCCGGATTTTTCTTCCATGCCATCGGTCACCGAAACCGGAAAGGACAGCACGCCCGGATTCAATGGCACTCCGCCGATCGATAAGACGTTGCCCGCGGCCGAGTACGTCAGTCCGCCGGCCAATGCCGCCGGCGTTGCCGTCGCAGGTGTCTTGGAGCCGTTCACATACCATTCGTAGCTGGGAACTCCACCCGAAATTACAATCGTTCCTGTGTATGGTTGGCCGGCGACCCCGGCGGGCAGAGTGCCGGGATTGGGCACGGGCAGCGCGAGTGGCAGTGGCGCCGAGACGTTGATGGTGTAACTCACCGGGCCCGCAGTGGCGCCGGTCGAGTCCTGCACCGAAGCCTGGAAAGCAATCGTGCCCGCTATCGCCGGCGTGCCCTCGATCAATAACTCGGAGTTTTGCGCCGGCGCCGGAACCATACGAATGCGGCTGCCGCTATCGGCGATGAAGAGATCGCCGCTTGCGTCGGTTGCTACGCCTGCCGGAACGAGATTCGCGCCCGCGGCCGGGATGCCATCGCCGTTGAAGCCAGCGTTTCCCGTGCCCGCGACGGTACAAATCATCCCCGCGCTCACTGCGCGAACGCGATCATTCCCGGCGTCGGCGATATAAAGGTTGCCGCTCGGGTCGAGCGCGATGGCGACCGGATCGCTCAACTCCGCTTCGATGGCCGCAATGCCGTCGCCGTTGTAGCCGGCGGTTCCGTTGCCGGCAATCGTTTGGATGACGCCTGTTGCCGCGTTCACTTCGCGAACGCGCCCGCCGGTTTGGGCCGCGCCGGCGGCGCCGGTCAGGTCGGCGATATACAGGTTGCCCTGGAGGTCGACCGCCACAGAATACGGATTCTCAAGCTGCGCCGCCGTTGCCGGTCCAGCGTCGCCGCTGAATCCTGCGCTGCCGGTGCCCGCGACCGTCGCCATCTCGCCGGTGAGGGCGGACACTTCCCGCACGCGGGCGTTCCCTGAGTCGGCGATGTATAGATTCCCTTGGCCATCCACCGCCACGCCGGTCGGCAGCACGAGTTCGGCGATGGTCGCGGCGAGGTTTTCGCCGTTGTAGCCCGACGTTCCGGTTCCGGCGACGGTCGCAATTTGACCCGTCGCCGCGCTCACCATGCGAATGCGCGCATTTCCCGAATCCGCGATGTAAAGATTGCCGGCTCGATCGACGGCCAACCCTGCCGGCCCGTTCAATTGCGCCTGCGAGGCGGAAATGCCGTCGCCGTTGTAGCCGGCGGCGCCTGTGCCCGCGACCGTGGAGATGATCCCTACCGGCGAGACCATGCGCACGCGCGACGAGACAGCATCCGAGAAGTAAAGATCGCCGGCGCCATCCACAGCAAGCCCGCCGCTCGCATTGATTTGCGCGCTGATCGCCGGGCCGCCGTCGCCGCTGAATCCGGCCGAGCCATCTCCGGCCAGCGTGGCGATGGGCGTTCCCGTTAGCGACATCATGGTGTTCGGCAATCCCGTAACCGTCCACTGGTACGGTGGCGCGCCCCCGGTGAAACCCAGGAATCCGAAGTAGGCGGCGTGTGCCGTCGCCGGCCCGAGCGTTGTGGGAGTAGGCGCAGGCAGCGACAGTGAAGCGGGCGCGTTGACCTGAATCGAAAACGCAATCGGGCCGGATTGCTCGCCGGTGTACGCATCTGTCACCGATACGGTGAAAGCAACTGTTCCTGCCGTGGTTGGCTCTCCGCCGATTGCGAGTATGTAACTGCCGTTGCTGGAAAACGTAATTCCGCTCGCCAGCGCAACGGGGATGCCTCCGGCGGGAATCGGGTTCCCATTTACCGACCACGCGTAGTTAGGTCCCCCGCCCGACGCGACGATCGTTGCCGCATACGGAGCCTCGAGATATCCGCCGGGAAGGTTAGTTGGAGTTGGGATGGCGAGAGGGCCGGGAAAGCTATAGGCAGCGCTCGCAACCGCCGACAAAGAATAGCCAGGTGCGACGGCAATGGCATGAATGCACTGGGTGGAAGATACCGTAATCGGTCCGGCGAACAAAGTCGAAGAGGTGCTAGGCGCCGTCCCATCGGTCGTGTAGTAGATCGATGCGCCCGGCGTTGAATCGGCGATCGAAACGGTTTGGGGTCCCGCATAACTCCCTCCGGCAGGAGAAAAAACCGGCACCGCCGCAGGCGGAGCAATTGTGTAACTTGCCGTAACTACAACGGACTGAGAGAAACCCGGCGCCACGGCCATGGCGCTGAGTGTTTCGCTCGAAGCGACAGCAACGGGTCCGGAATATTGCAGCGAGGAGATTGTCGGCACGGTCCCATCGGTCGTGTAATAGACCGTCGCTCCCGGCGTGGAGTCTGCAATGCCGACGGACTGACCGGAAATGTAAGTCCCGGCGGCAGGAGCAAAAACCGGATTTGCCGCCGGCGGAGTAATTGTATACGTTGCGCTCGCTACCGCCGACTGCGAGTCATTGGTCGCCGTGGCGATGGCATTGATTGTCTCCGTTGCGGCTACCGTGATTGGGCCCGTGTATTTCGGCGAAGACACGGTGGGCGTGGACCCGTCGGAAGTGTAATAGATTATTGCGCCGGCAGAGGTGTCTTTGATAATGATCTTTTGCGCCGAGATATAAGTTCCGGCGGCTATAGAGAACGTCGGCGTCGCGGCAGGTGGCGTGATTGTATAGGTTGCCGCTGCCCCCGGCGATTGCGAGTAGCCCGATGCGATCGCCATGGCATGGATTGTTTCGGTTGTAGAGACTGTTATCGGTCCGGCATACTGCGGCGACGATGCGGTGGGCGCGGTACCATCCATTGTGTAATAGACCACTGCGCCCGACGTGGAATCGGCGATGATCACCTGTTGAGATGCCGAGTAAGTTCCCGCAGGTGGAGTAAGCACGGGAACAGCGGCAGGCGGTGTCAGGATATAAGTTCCCGTGGCCGTCGCCGACTGCCAAAAGCCCGGCGACACAGCGATGGCGCGAATGGTCTCCGTTGTCGAAAGCGCAATGGGGCCTGTGTAAGGAGTAGAGGCACTGGTTGGCGCGGTTCCGTCGGTTGTGTAGCAGATGGCCGCACCCGGTGTCGCATCGGTGATGTACACCATCTGGCTTGCCGTGAAGGGTCCCGGCACAGGTGTAAAGACCGGCGTTGCGGCAAGCGGCAGAACGGTATAAGCAACGGAGCTTGCCGCTGACTGAGAGTAACCTGGAGCAACAGCCGCGGCCATGATTGTTTCCGGCGAGGCGAGTACGATCGGTTTTGTGTATTTCGGGGAAGAGGCCGTCGGCCATGCGCCGTTGGTCGTGTAATAGATTGTTGCGCCCGGCGTCGCGTCGGTAAGGATCGCGGTGGTGCCGGCAGGAAATGTACCTCCATCGGGCTGAATAAGCGGCATGGCCGCGGGCGGCGTAACCGTGTACTTCTCGCTGGTGATCGAAGACTCTGCATGATGACGGGCAACCGCCACGGCCCGCAGCATCGATGTGCGAGTTATCGCGAGCGGTCCCGTATACTTCTTCGATTCCGTCGTGGGTTTCGTTCCATCGATCGTGTAGTAGACCGTTGCTCCGGCGGTGGCGGAACGAATGCGCACCTTTTGAGCGGACAGGTAACTTCCTCCTGGCGGGGAGAACGCCGGAGCCACAGCAGCCAGTTTGGCGGCTGGACTCGCAGAGGCGAGAGACTGGCGCGGCCAACCGGGCGAGATGAGCAGAAGCAAGGACAGCGAGGCTACCGATCGCCCCAAGCAGCGCGTGGTGTCGAATCGCCGCATATCGCAGGGCGGAAGCGAGCGAGGGACCTGTAAGTTCCTAAGAATGGAACGATAGAATCACGGCCGGCGCAGAAAATCTTCCGCTAACTTGGAGTTCGGCGCGATCGGGATGAACGACACGGAACCGGCCTGCCTAAGGTAATGGTCTGGGTGGTCGGCAGGGAATTGTGGTGGAATTCGGGACATTCCGCGCGGCGATGGTGTACTCTGATCTGCGAATCAGAAAGCGTTTACCCGAGGTACTTCCTTCATGAGTGTCGTTGCCGGAGTCGATTTCGGCACGCTGAGCGTTCGTGCGACCCTTGTCGACAGCGAAAAAGGGCCCATCGGAACGGCATCGGCCTCTTATCCGCTGCACCGCCGGCGCGTGGATCCTAACTACGCGACCCAATCTCACCAAGATCAGATGACGGCGCTGGACGAGGCGTGCAGTGTGGTTCTGGAGTGCACGGGCGTGGACGGCGCCTCGGTTGCCGCGATTGCCGTGGATACGACGGGGTCGAGCGTCATTCCCATCGGCGAAGGGCTGGAGCCGCTCGACGAATATTATCTCTGGTGCGATCACCGCGCCTGGGCCGAAGCCGAAGAGATCACGGAAAAGGCCCATGCGCTGGGCTTCGAAGGCATCGACTGGTGCGGCGGCGTCTACTCGCACGAGTGGGGCTGGGCCAAGCTGCTGCACTGGCTGCGCCACAACCCCGAGAAGCGCGCGCGCTTTGTGACCGCGCTCGAGCATTGCGACATGGCCGCCGCCACGCTGAGCGGTATCCGCGATGCGAGTGAGCTCAAGCGCAGTGTCTGCGCCATGGGCCACAAGTGGATGTGGAATCCGCGATGGGGCGGGCTGCCGCCAGAGTCGTTCCTCGTCGCTGTCGACCCGCTGCTCGCCGGCGTGCGCGACAAGATCCGCGGCGAATTCCTGACCAGCGATTATCTCGCCGGACACCTGGCTCCGGAGTGGGCCGCAAAGCTGGGACTGCGCGCCGGCATCCCCATCCCCGTGGGCGCCTTCGACGCGCACTGGGATGCGATCGGCTCGGACATTCGCGAAGGCGATGCGGTGAACGTCGTCGGCACGTCGACCTGCATCATCGCCATTGCGCGCCAAGCCGAGCTCGTTCCCGGCGTCTGCGGAGTGGTGCCGGGCAGCGTGCACCCCGACTACACCGGAATCGAGGCCGGGCTCTCGGCGGTCGGCGACATCTTCGACGGTATCGCGCGGCGCGCGCAGACCTCGGTCGCCGAGCTTTCCGAAGGATTGGAGTTGTACAAGGCAGGCCAAACCGGACTGCTGCGGCTGAGCTGGGACAACGGCGACCGCACCGTGCTGGTCAATCCTGAGCTGGGCGGCGTTACCCTGGGCTGGAACCTGGTGCACACGGCGCAGGACGAACTCTTCGCGGCCATTGAAGGCACGGCATTTCACACGCGCATCATTCTGGAGCGCATGGCCGCGCATGGCGTACGCGTAGACCGGGTGATCAACGCCGGCGGAGTACCGCAGCGCAGTGAAGTGCTGAACAAGGTCTACGCCAACGTGCTCAACAAGCCGGTGCTGGTGCCGGCGGGCATTCCCACCAGCCTTGGCTCGGGCATCTTCGCGCTACTGGCTGCCGGCGCTTACAAGACGATCGAAGAAGCGCAGGCCGCCGTTTGCCTGCCGCTGCGCACCGTCGATCCCGACCCGCGCGCCGCTGCCGTCTACGAGCCGCTCTACAAGCTGTACCGCGATGTGTACTTTGCCCTGGGACGCCGCGACGCCGAACCGGCAGCGCTGGGGCTGGTTTTGCCGCAGCTGCGAAAAATCGCGGCCGAGGCGGGAAAGGTCCAGTGAGATGCCGGAGCGGCAATCGGCCGCCATCCCGTCTTTTCGCCAGCAGCGGGCGAACAGGGTGGGGCAACCCAAGCAATCCTCCTTCTTTGTCAAGGAAAACGGAGAGTGACAAATGGAACGACGGAGCTTCTTGAAGGCAGCCGCGGCGTCATCGGCGGCGATGATCCTTTCCCGGAGCCGGGCGCTGGCGCAGGAGGCCGACAGCCACATCGAAGTGCTCATCGAAGAGCCCATCGCCGCCATCGCGCCGGAGATCTACGGCCACTTCACCGAGCATTTGGGCACGGTGATCTACGACGGCATCTACGTCGGCGAAGATTCCAAGATTCCCAACCAGAACGGCCTGCGCTCCGCGCTCATCGACAAGATGCGCCAAATTCACGCGCCCGTGGTGCGCTGGCCGGGCGGCTGTTTCGCCGACAGCTACGACTGGCGCGACGGCATCGGCCCGCGCGAAAAGCGCCCGCGCCGCACCAACTTCTGGACCGATGCCTATCCCAAGGATCTGGTCACCAAGAACATTCCCCAGGTCTACGAGACGAACGCGTTCGGCACGGCGGACTTTGCCCGCTTCTGCAAGCTGTGCGGGGCCGAGCCTTATATCGCGGCTAATGTGCGCAGCCTGCCTGCGCTCGAATTCGATCACTGGGCGGAGTACTGCAACTCGCCACGCGGCGCCACCACGCTGGCTGAGGTGCGCGCCGCCGACGGCTCGCCCGATCCCTTCAACGTGCGCTACTGGGGCGTGGGCAACGAGAGCTGGGGCTGCGGCGGCAGCTTCGATCCCGAGGACTACGCCATCGAGTACAAGCGCTACACCACCTGGGTGCCCAGCTACGGCGTGGAGTTGCGCTTCGTCGCCTCGGGCCCCAACAGCGACGACCAGGCCTGGACGCGCGGCTTCTCGAACAAGCTCTACCACGGCCACCCCAGCCATACCTCGCACGGCGTGTGGGGACTAAGCGTGCACTACTACTCTTGGAATCTCTCGCGCGGCAAAAGCGAAAACTGGGATGAGGCCAAAGGCGACGCGCTCAACTTCGCACCCGTCGACTGGTACGAAATGTTGAGGCAGGCCGACCAGATGGAGAAGATCGTGCTCGACCATTGGACAGCGCTGGGCGAGTTCGACCTCGACCACCAGATCAAGCTCGTCGTCGACGAGTATGGCCCGTGGTACAAGCCCGGCACCGAGTCGTTTCCCGAGCAGTTGCTTGGCCAGCAGGTTACGATGCGCGACGCGGTAGTCACCGGGCTCACGCTCGACACCTTCAATCGCCACGCCGACAAGGTGGGCCTGGCCGCCTGCGCGCAGCTCATCAACAACCTCAATGCGCTCTTCCTCGCCCGCGGCGACAAATTCACCACCACGCCCAACTTCTACGTCTTCGATCTCTACGCGGCGCACCAGGGCGGTACGGCCGTACGGGCGGAGTTTTCGTCGCCCGAGGTGAAGTATGTCCGCGACGGCAAGCAGGCGACGTTCTGGGGATTGAAAGGATCGGCGTCGCTCAAAGGGAAAACGCTCACGCTCACCGCGGTGAATCCCGACGTGAGCCAGCCGCGCCAGGCCGAGATTGTGCTGCGCGGCGCCAAGCCGGCCGGCGCCAAAGCGTGGATGATTCACGAAGACGACATCCACGCGCACAGCACCCTCGACCAGCCCGACCAGGTGAAGAGCCGCGCGGCCGATGTCACCGTCCGAGCGGATTCGCTGCTCTTCACCTTCCCGCCCGCGTCGGTGGTCAAGATCGAAGCGCAACTCGCGTGATCGTTCGGGTGAAGCGTCGGAGACCAAGGGAACAAGGGAACAGGGACTGAGGGACTGAGGGACTGAGGGACTAGGGACTGAGGGACTGAGGGCTGAAGGCTGAGAGCTATCAGCTTTCAGCTATCAGCTCTCAGCTTTCAGAGCGGAACGAGATCCTTGTCCAGCGGTGGGACTGTGGGAGGCGGCGGGGACGGGCGCGGGTAAGTCGCTGAAATGGGGAAGCTTGGATGTGGGCGGACGGAGTTTTCACAGGGGCACAGGATCATAGCGCGATGGCGCGCTCTCTCCAGAATTCCGTCGGCGGGCGAGTCTCT
>JASHTH010000028.1 GCA_030040655.1 Acidobacteriaceae bacterium
CGCATCAGCGTCGACGGATCCACGTGTACCGCCCTTTGCGCCGGGGCCCAGGCGGCAATCAATCCCACGATCAGCATGACCAGAACACTGCCCGCCAAAACCACCGGGTCGCGCGGGCTGGCCTGGTACACGATGGAGCCCAGCACGCGCGTCGCTGCAAGTCCCAACGCCAGTCCCACAACCGATCCCACGGCAAGGAGCCGGAACGCCCGCCCCAGCGCGGCGTGCAACACCTGGCCCTGCCCGGCGCCGAGGGCGATGCGGATTCCCATTTCCTTGAGCCGCTTGCCCACCGAGTAACTGGCCATGCCGAAGATCCCCGTAATCGCCAGCAACGCGCCCAGTGTGCCCAGCACGCCCAAGGAAACGGTGGCTGCGCGCGCGGCAAACAAAGCGCTATCCAGTTCCTGCGGCCATGAAACGATCTGGAAGGGGAGACCGGCGTCGAGATTGTGCACCGTCTCGTGCAGAGCTTCAGCCAGGGATTGCGAGTTGTGTGCGGATCGGGCGACAAGCCAGGTTTCGCTGTTCGGGGCCTGCAGCATGGGCTGGAAAAATGCCGGCCTCGGATCTTCGGTCAGCGTGATGTATTTGCCATCCTCCACCACCCCAACCACCTCGTATCGCGCTCCGTCGCCGGTCCTCAAGTGGCCTCCGACGGCGCGCGATACCGATCCAAAGGCCTTCTGCGCCAGCTCGCGATTGATCACGATGACGTTCGGCGATTTCTTGTCGTCACTCCACGTAATGCTTCTTCCCGCCAGCAACGTCGTCCCGGCGGCTTTGAAGTAGTCCGGCGAAACGCTGTAAAACGCCGGTTCCGCAAGCTCGTTGGAAGGCTTCAACGCCGTCGCGGTATCGCTGTACACACCCGCCAGGCTCCATCCCAGTCCCAGCGGGATGTTGCTGATCATTCCCGCGGAATCCACGCCCGGCAGCGCGGTGGCGTTATCCAGCATGCGCCGCTGCATCGCCACCATGCGGTCGCCGCTGTATCCGGCCATGTTCATGTCGCTGTCGAGGAGAACCACGTTCCGCGGATCGAACCCGAAGTTACTGTTGAGCGATCGCGCCAGGCCGCGAACCGCGACAAGAGACGACGTCATCAGCACCGCGCAGGCGGCAATCTGGATGACCAGGAGGACATCGCGCAACGTGAACCGCCTGCCGCGGGACGTTGCCTTCACGCCGGACTTCACCAGCTCCCACGGCGCTGTTCCCAAAACCTGCCGCACCGGCGTCAGGCCGCAAAGCAATCCGCTCACCAGCGCCAGCACAATGGCAACCGCATAGGTCAGCAGGTCCGGATTCACCGGCACGCTAATGGGCATGTGAGGCACCGGCTGCCACACGCTGAGCGCGCGCAGCAGCACCACGCTTGCGGCAATGCCCGCGCTGCCGCCGGCCAGCGCCACCAGCACCGCCTCCGTCAACAGCTGGCGCAGGATACGCCGCCGCGTGGAGCCGAGCGCGAGCCGCAGCGCGATCTCGCGCGAGCGGTCGGTGGCGCGCGCGGCAAACAAGCTGCCGAGGTTGGCGCACGCCGCCAGCAGAATCAGCGCCGAAAGCAGCATCAACCCCGCCACGAAGGCGCGCACCGGCCCACCCAGAAAATCGCCCACCAGCCCCGGCTTGGCGAGCGAGAAGCTCGCTCCATCGTCTTCCTTGGGATAGGTCTTCTTCATGTACCCGGCGACATCGTTCAAATCCGCCGTCGCCTGCGCCGGCGTCGTTCCGGCCTTGACCCGGCCCACCAGCCACATGCCCCGCGAGGTGCGTTCTTCGAGACTGCTCGTGCCTTCGATCTGCTTCTGATCCACGATCGGTACCCAAAGATCGGACGCATAGAACACCTCTGTGCCGCGCATCCCTGGCGGCGCCACGCCCAGAATCGTAAAGGAGTGGCGATTCAGCTCGATCGCGCGCCCGATGACGCCGGCATCGCCTTGAAAATGGTTCTGCCAGAATGCATAACTCAGGACCACGTACGGATTGCTGTCGGGTCCGCGATCGTCGCTCGCGTGAAAGAAGCGGCCAAGATACGGCTGCACGCCCAGCACGTCGAAGTAATTGCCGCTCGCTTCGTAGATCCAGACGCGCTGTGCGTCCCCGCCGGCGTGGAGTCCCGCATTGTTGACGACATAAGCCGCGATGCCGTCGAAGGCGCGATTGCGGTCGCGCAAATCGCGGTAATCGGGATAGGAATTGAACGGCGTACCACGATCCTGAATGGTGAAGAGACGTTGCGCATCGGGAAGATTGAGCCCCCGCAAAACCAGCGCGTTGAGCACGCTGAACACGATCGCATTGGCGCCAATCGCGACCGCCAGCGTAACCATCGCCGTGATCGTGAACCCCGGAGAATGGACCAGTTGCCGCAGCGCGTATCGCACATCCCGGGCCAGCACGTCGAGGCTGAGCGCCGCGTCGGCCGAAGTCACGCGCTCGCGCGTGGCGGCGAAGTTGCCGAAGCGCAGCAGCGCATCGCGCCGCGCCTCCCCGCGCGACATGCCGGCGGCCAGGTTTTCCTCGATGCGCATCTCAATGTGCGCGCTGAGCTCGGCGTCGATCTCCTGGTCGATCTGCGAACGGCGAAACAGGTTGCCAATGCGGCGAAAGTAAGCCATTGTTTATCTCCCATACCTTAATTACTCGTTGCGCAGCGCCTGCATGGGATCGATGCTGGCAGCGCGGCGCGCGGGTACAAGACAGGCAATCGCCGATACGCTCAGGAGCAATGCAGCGACGCCGGCGTAAGTGAACGGATCGAGCCGCGAGATGCCGTAAAGCAGCGTGGCGATAAAGCGGCTGGCCAGCATGGCTCCGCCAAGTCCAACGAGCAGCCCGGCCAGCGTCAGCTTCAGTCCCTGGCCGACGACCAGCGAGAGAATGTCGGCGCGCGACGCGCCCAGCGCCGCGCGCACCCCGATCTCGCGCGTCCGCTCGGCCACGCTGCTCGCCAGCAAGCCGTAGATCCCCGTAGCGGCCAGCACCAGTGCGACCAGGCCGAAGGC
>JASHTH010000220.1 GCA_030040655.1 Acidobacteriaceae bacterium
ACCGACCGGCAGCGCCGCTCCCCTCAACTGGGCGGAGGGCCAATACCTTCGCCTTGCTCAGTCGATCGATGCCGGCTATAACCTCGATACGCCTTCTGTCGTCAAAGCGAGATATCGCGGCGCTGGCCCGATTCGCGGCATCGCCGGCAAGTGCATTGACGGCGCGAATGCCGCAACCGCCAATGGCAACGCGATCCAGATTTTTGCTTGTAACGGGACCAACGCGCAGAGCTGGACCTGGAACAGCGGCGACGGAACGCTGCGCGTGCTAGGCAAGTGCATGGACGTGACCAACGGCGCTACCGTCAATGGCACTCCCGTCCAGCTCTTTGACTGCGACGGGACCGGCGCGCAGGAATGGCGCTGGCGAAAACAGACCATGCTGGTCAATCCGCAATCCGGTCGCTGCCTCGACGTCCCCAACGGAGACACCGCCGACGGAACACAGCTCGATATCTACGATTGCAACGGCACGGCGGCCCAAGTCTGGTACCTACCCTAATGTCGACGCCCCGGCAAGCTCGCTGGGCGATCGCAAAGATGCTTGATGAATGACAACGTGCTTTATCATTCACTGATTGAATCGGCAGCTCCGTGAGCGACTTGCGAGAAAAGAAGAGGGGAAAGCGATGGCGCTGAGCGGAAAACTTCTGCTAACGGGGTGCGGTGACCGCCAATGATTCTTCGCTGAAGACCTAGGGAAACAACCTCATCGAAAACTGAGTTCAAGCGCAATCGAACGGTTCCGAGCTGTATAAGCTGAGATTCCTCTTGAGTCTTGCGGCTTTTGCGAGGCCTTCCCGATACAAATTCGACAACAATCGGAATCGGGTGAACCGAGTGGCACCGGACGTGGCTGATTTCATGAGTGCTCACACATGGCCAGCAACTGACCACAGGGTGTTGGAATAGGTGCCTATGCAATTGAAGTGACGCCGAATCGGAGATTCCAGAGAGCCGTCACTAGGGCATCAACGTCTTCGACCGTGTTGTAGAGCGCGAGCGATGCGCGAACCGTGCTCTCCAGGCCAAATCGGCGCAGGATGGGCTGCGCGCAATGGTGGCCCGAGCGCACGGCGATTCCGTTGCGATTGAGATAGTCCCCGATCTCCTCGGTGCGAAATCCATCCATCACAAACGAGATCACGCCGGCCTTTTCGCGCGCCGTTCCGATGATCCGCAACCCCGGAATTTTCTCCAGCGATTCGGTCGCGTGGACGAGCAAGCCATGTTCGTGGCGCGAAATATTCACCATTCCCACGCGATCGAGATAGTCGATGGCTGCGCCGAGCCCCACGGCGTCGGCGATGTTGCCGGTCCCGGCCTCGAAGCGCTGCGGAGGCGCCTGATAGAGCGTCTTCTCGAAGGTCACGTCCTGGATCATGCTGCCGCCGCCCTGCCATGGTGGCATCTGCTCCAGAACTTCCTGCTTTCCATAAACCACGCCGATGCCGGTTGGCGCAAACATCTTGTGCCCGGAAAGGACGAAGAAGTCGCAATCGAGTTCCTGCATGTCGACGCGCATGTGCGAGACCGACTGCGCGCCATCGAGCAGAACCCTGGCGCCGTGGCGATGCGCCGATTCAATCATCGCAGCGACCGGAGTGACGACGCCCAGTGCGTTCGACACTTGTGGCAGCGCAACCAGGCGTGTCTTCGGGCCCAGCAGCTTCTCGTACTCGTCGAGCAGTACCTGGCCGCTGTCATCGACCGGAGCCACGCGCAGCTTCGCGCCCTTTTCGGCAACGAGCATCTGCCAGGGAACAATGTTGGCGTGGTGCTCGAGCCAGGTGATCACAATCTCGTCGTCCTTTTGAACATTGCGCCGGCCCCAGCTCTGCGCAACGAAATTGATCCCCTCGGTAGCGCCGCGGACGAAGACGATCTCGCGCGCCGAAGAGGCGTTGAGAAAGCGGCGTACCTTCTCACGCGCCGACTCGTAGGCATCGGTGGCGCGCGCCGCCAGCTCATGCGCTGCGCGATGCACGTTGGAGTTTTCGTGCTCGTAGAAGTATTTGAGCCGGTCAATGACGTTCTGCGGCTTCTGCGTGGTGGCCGCATTATCGAGCCAGACGAGCGGACGGCCGTTCACGCGCTCGCGCAAGATGGGAAAGTCGCGCTTGAGGGTAGCGGCGTCGAAAGGATACGACGAGAGATTCAGCTCCCGCGGGACATCGGGCTCGATGCTGGGAAATGCCGCAGGCTGTGACGCGCTGGCTGGAGAGAGAGTGCGTGCATCCTGCAAGAAGGCGAACGAAGGCTGCGCTGCTTTGTTCAGAGGTGCGAGAGAAGACGCGATGTCTGTGGGGATAAGGGAGAGCGCCTCGGGATTGATACCTGGCTGATCGGGGCCCGGAAACACCGGCACAGGTCCGGGAATCTGCGGAGGATTCGAGAACAGCGGACGTGCTTCCTCGAGAAAGGAGAATGCTGGAATTGCAGAAGAGTCGACGACGCCGAAGGAAGCCGGGACGGTGGGCGAAGGCGGCTGCAGGAATTCGGCGGCGCCTGGCGCTGAGTTCTGAGGCGCGGTCGGCGGCGCGTTCAAAGCAACGGGGACAAAGTCGGCGATGGGCCTGGCAGGTGGATAGGAAGTGCGCGGCGATGCCTGAGTGTCGTTGAAGATGGGTCGCGCTTCCTGAAGGAACGAGAACGCCGGAACGCTCGAGCCGGCGCCTGTGCTCTGCTGTGCGGAATCAATAGCGCCAAGCTCGGCGGGAGGAACCGCCTGCACTGGCGCGGTCGCGGGATGTGCTGATGCCGCTTCCGCGCTTGCCGGCGCCGCGGATAAATGACGATCGGAAGGCAACGAAACGTCCGGCTTTGAAGCAGGAACTGTGGCAGGTGGAGAGAGGAACGGCCCAGCATCTGCTGGCGCTTCGGCAGGGAGCGAATATGGGACTTGTGGAATCGTGCCGGGGAGCGCGCTGAAAAGCTCGTTGGCCATGCGCGCAAGCATGGCCGGATCGGGAAGGCCTGAGGCTGGAAGGTCGAACCCTGGCAACGGGCCGGTCGAGGATTGGGCCATCTCCGGCGCCAGCACCAGGCGATCCACGTCACTTGTATTCATGGTACTGTCCGGTTTCCACCTCATCGAGCGCGGCAATTGCGTCGTCTGTCAGCACAGAGGCCGAGCAATACAGGGATATCAAGTAGGAGGCAAGTCCCTTCTCGCTGATCCCCATGAACCGTACCGAAAGGCCGGGGCTCTGCTCGCCGGTGAGGCCTGGCTGGAAAAGCCCGATCACTCCCTGCTTTCTCTCGCCGACGCGAAGGAGCAGGATTTTTGTTTTTGGGACCTTTCCGGCCACGCGAATCTTGTCCGTGGGAATAAGGGGAATTCCGCGCCAGGTGAGGAAGGGAGTGCCGAACAGCGTGACCGTCGGCGGAGGCACGCCGCGCCGCGTGCACTCGCGCCCGAAGGCCGCGATGGCGCGAGGATGAGCGAGGAAAATGGAGGGTTCCTTCCAGACCTTGGTCAGCAGTTCGTCGAGATCGTCGGGAGTCGGGGCGCCCTTTCGCGTGGAAATCCGCTGCGCATCGGGCACGTTGTTCAACAGGCCGTAGTCCGCGTTGTTCAGCAGCTCGTTCTCCTGCTTCTCTTTGACGCTCTCGATGGTAACGCGGAGCTGCTCGCGCACCTGATCGTAAGGATTGCTGAATAAGTCGCTGATCCGTGTGTGAACATTGAGTACCGCGTTGATGCTGCTCAAGCGGTATTCGCGCGGGTTCTCTTCGTAGTCGGCGTAGGTGCCCGGGATCTCGGATTCGTCGACATGGCCGCACAGGACTTCGATGGTCTTTTCTTCGACCACGCGGTTGCGGCGGAAGGTCCCCGCTTCGAGCGGCTTCCAGTCGAGCAGACGGACAAGCCACCGCGGCGTGATGGCGCCGTAAATCGGAGCCGTCTTGGTGACATTTGCGAGTTGAAATGCTGCCTGCTCTCCCAGCGAGACGCGAGTCACATCATCGGGCACAGAAAACTCCTTCTTGGAAATAAATCTTGAGACTCACGCAATTGTAGCGAAGCCAGGTGAGCAGAGTCTGTGGGGAAATCGGGCGGGATTTGCACAGCTCGGCGAGGGAGCGGCCTGCGTCGAACTGCGCGACATGCCGGCACGACAAGAGGCGCCGATCAGTACTTGCGCACCGACCTGTCGACGCGGTCGGACCACGCGTGGATGCCGCCTCTGAGATTGCTCACTTTTTTGAATCCGCTCTTCCGCAGCAGCTCCACGGCCTTCACTCCACGCGGTCCCATCTTGCACAGG
>JASHTH010000221.1 GCA_030040655.1 Acidobacteriaceae bacterium
TGCGACAGTACGGCATCAAGTACACGCTCACGCGTGACCACACGGTTGCGATCGGGGACCGGGGTTTCATGGAAGACCTGACGCGGTTTGTGGAGACGTGCAAGGTGGCCGGCGGCCTCAGGCGTGTGCGAATCGGTGCGGTTGGAGCGCGCCCCAATGCATTCAACACGACACGCTTCAGTGAGAAGCTGTTCGAATCTGCAGGGATTTCAGTAAGCACGATTGACCTGTCCGAGATATTCGGTCGCTCAGCTGGGCTGGAAGCGGCCGATGCCGGAGTAAGGAGTCGCGTGGAACTGATTCGCGCCTATGCCGATTCATCGAAAACCCCTGACGAGGCACTCGTGCGCATGGCGAAGTTCGCAAAGGTAGTGGATGAATGGATGCGAGACGAAGGCCTCAAGGCCACGGCCATCCAATGCTGGAGTTCGATGCAGAAGAATTACGGGGTCAACGTCTGCACCATCATGTCGATGATGAGTGAGACCATGCTGCCGTCGGCCTGCGAAGTGGACATTGCGGGCGTGGTGAGCATGTATGCGCTGCAGCTTGCCAGCGGGCGGCCCAGCGCATTGGTTGACTGGAATAACAACTACGGCGGAGATACGAATAAATGCGTTCTCTTCCATTGTGGCAACTGGGCCAAGGAGTTTGTGCCGGACGTGCGGATCGCGACCGCGCCAATCCTCGGCACCACGCTCGGCGAGGAGAACACATTCGGCGCGCTGGAAGGCCGCACCGGCGCGGGCCCGCTCACGTTCGGGCGCATCAGTACGGATGATGCTAGCGGGAAGATCCGCGCGTACGTCGGCGAGGGCGAATTCACCGACGATCCGCTCGAAACCTTCGGCACCCGCGCAGTGGTCAGAGTGGAAGCGTTGCCGCAACTCATGCATGTGATCTGCCAGAACGGATTCGAGCATCATGCCGCTATGAATCGCAGTCATACCGCGGCGTCTGTGGCTGAGGCGCTCGCAACGTATAAAGGTTGGGAGGTATATCACCACCGCCGCGCGCCGGAGTTGCCCCCGCTCGCGCAATAGTCCGCAACGATCCGGAGGGAATGAGGAGATTGAATGTCTCGCCAGGATGAGCTGAGATTGCTGGCCAAGGTTGCGCGGTTGTACTACGTCCAGGGACTTCGCCAGGAAGAAATCTCAGCGCGGCTGAGCATTCACCAGTCGAGCGTCTCGCGTTTACTCAAGCGTGCTCGAGAGGCAGGTTTGGTGCGGTTCAGCGTTACCGCGCCGCAGGGAACGTATTCTGGACTGGAAGATCGACTAACTGAGAAATACGGCCTGAAGGACGTGGTTGTCATCGAGGGCTCGAGCGAAGAGGAAACGCTCACTCGCGACTTGGGAGCGGCAGCCGCGTACTATTTGGAGACGACACTCAAGCCAGGCACCAAAATAGGCGTCTCATCCTGGAGCCGATCGCTGTTTTCGATGGCCGATTCCCTGCATCCGGGCCGCTACTGCTCCGGCGGCGAGGTCGTGCAGATCCTCGGCGGAGTTGGCAGCGCAGGCCTGCGCCAGGAGGCGCTCTTTCTTGCGCAGCGTCTGGCCAACGTGATCGGAGCGCAGCCCGTTTTGCTGCAGGCACCCGCCGTGGTGGCCACTGCGGAGTCAAAGCGCGTCCTCATGCGGGAACCTGTGGTGCGAGAAGCATTCCACCACTTCGAACAGCTCGATGTGGCGCTCGTCGGAATCGGCTCCATGGATCCTTCACGGCTGCTCGCGAACAGCGGAAATGTATTTTCACCAGCCGAGCGGGCTGAACTGAGCGCGGTGGGCGCCGTGGGAGACATTTGCTTCCGATACTTTGATTCAGCTGGCGCCCAGGTAAAATCCGCATTGATGCAGCGCGTAATCGGGATCGAACCGGAAACGCTCAAGCAGATCGGCCGGGTCATTGGTGTTGCCGGCGGCCGAAAGAAGATCGCAGCAATCAAGGCGGCTCTGGTGGGCAAGTGGATCAACGTTCTTATCGTCGACCACCGCGCGGCGGAGACGCTGGCAAGTTAACCGCTGGAAGAACTCTCCTCACGCTGGCTAGCCTCTGCATCGAACCCATTGTCAACTGACGTATCCAGGCCGAGTCACTCATTCAGACCCGTTGCTTCACAGGGGAGTGGATGGGTAGTGGGCCTCGGACATGCTGCGGCCACTCACTTGGTCGTAAAGTCGCCGACACGCCCTTGTGCTGCAGCCGCCTGCCTATCCTGGAACCAACGGGGCGCATCGCCCGTTTTACGGCAACTTGCTGGACCCAAGCATCATGGAGCCTTGGAGACTTGTGTGCGGACCTGCGTCGGCGAGTGACTCGGCGGAGATAACGCGATGATTGAGGGACGGCGATCGCCTTGGTCAGCTCGCCTGCAACTCCTGCACCGAACACAACGCCGACGTTAGCTAAGCGGGGAGATGAATAATCTCGCAATCTCGAGGATTGACGGCCGGTTCAGTCAAGGAATGTGGTTCCACTAGCACGAAGTGCGACTGGGTGGCAGCTATCGGCACTCAGGAGCGAAACGAAGCAATCGCTTCGTTCTCGTTGTCGAACACATCGAAGACTGTGTAAAGTTTTGTAATCTGCATCAGGTCATGAACATGCTTAGTCAGGTTCAACAGCTTGAGCTCCCCGCCGCGGTTGGTCACGGAGGTGTAAGCTGAAATCAATTCACCAAGACCTGCGCTGTCAATGTAGGTAACTTCTCCAAGATCCAGCAGTATCTTGAGAACACCCCCGTCAATCTCCCTCTTCACTTCATCACGGAGTGACACGCTTGTATCGCCAAGAGTCAGGCGACCGCCCAAGTTGATGATCTCCACTCCATTTAATTGTCGCGCGTTCATTTTCTGGCTCATGGTGGGTTCCCCTTTGTGTCAGCGGTCTTTTCTAGCTAGTTGATTGTGCCGGGGTGAAAGTGCCACCGCGTCAGTCTTCAACGAATCAAAGCCGATCGACGTCGATTATCGCTTGAGCGAAAGCCTCGGGAGCTTCTTGCGGGAGATTGTGACCGACTCCTCCCGAGATGGTCCGATGCTGATATCGGCCGGAGAACTTTGCCGCATACGAAACAGGATCTGGGTGTGGTGCCCCATTAGCGTCGCCTTCAAGAGTGATCGCAGGCACAGTGATAACCGGGCTCTGTGAAAGTTGCTTTTCGAAGCTGTCGTATTTCGCCTCGCCCTCGGCCAATGCGAGTCTCC
>JASHTH010000222.1 GCA_030040655.1 Acidobacteriaceae bacterium
GAACTTCGAAGAGCAGGAGAAGATCCAGGCCGATCTGCTCGACGAAGTCTTCGGGCTGGGTCCGCTGGAGCCGCTGCTGCGCGACCCCAAGATCTCCGACATCCTGGTCAACGACAAAGACCACGTCTTCGTGGAAAAGGGCGGCCTGCTGCAGAAGACCGATACCAGCTTCCGCGACGATCGCCATCTGCTGCAGATCATCGATCGCATCGTTTCGCGCGTCGGCCGCCGCGTCGACGAGTCGTCGCCGATGGTCGACGCCCGCCTGCCCGACGGCTCGCGCGTCAACGCTATCATTCCTCCGCTGGCGCTCGACGGCCCCGCGCTTTCGATTCGCCGTTTCGGCACCGGGCCGCTGGCCGCCAATGCACTGGTGCAGTTGAAGAGCATTTCCGCGGAGATGATGGAAGTGCTGGCCAGCGCCGTGAAAGCGCGCATCAGCGTTCTCATCGCCGGTGGCACCGGCGCCGGCAAAACCACCTTCATGAACATCCTGTCGCAGTACATTCCCCAGGGCGAGCGGGTGATCACCATCGAGGACGCCGCCGAACTTCGCCTAGCGCAGCAGAACATCGTGCGGCTGGAAACTCGTCCGCCCAACATCGAAGGTCAGGGCGCAATCCGCCAGAGGCAACTGCTGATCAACTGCCTGCGTATGCGGCCCGACCGCATCATCATCGGCGAGGTGCGCGGCGAAGAGGCCTTCGACATGTTGCAGGCCATGAACACGGGCCACGAAGGCTCGATGACCACCATTCACGCCAACACGCCGCGCGACGCCATCTCGCGCCTGGAGTCGATGGTGGCCATGGGCAACATGAATCTGCCCGAGAAGTCGGTCCGGCAGCAGATCGCCAGCGCCATCAGCATCGTCGTGCAGGCCTCGCGCCTCAGCGACGGAACCCGCAAAGTCACCAGTATCTCCGAGATCACCGGCATGGAAGAAAACGTCATCAGCATGCAGGAGATCTTCACATTCCAGAAAAAGGGCATCGGGCCCGACGGCAAGGTCATCGGCGCATTTGTACCAAGCCATATCCGGCCCCGATTCCTGGAACGGCTGCGCGTCTCGGGAATCTTCCTGCCGCCGTCGCTGTTCGAACAGGAAACGCCGGTGAATTGACCGGCGAAAGGTATTCGCTATGGGCAGCATAGTCGTCATCGTTTTTCTGGGAGCCTTTCTCGTCGCCGCCCTGGTGCTGATCGCTACCGGCACGGGCGCCTCGCAGCAGGCCAAGAAGGTGCTGGCCACGCTCGATTCGGCGCTGGCCACCGAAAGCCAGGAGACGCGGGACCAGATCGTCAACTTGCGCAAGACCGAGTTGCTGAGCGCCATCCCGTGGATCAACCGCAAGCTAATGAGCTTCGACCTGGCCCCGCGCCTGCGCACCCTGCTCTATCAGGCCAACCTGAACTGGACGGCGGGCGGATTGATGATCATGTGCCTGGTGCTGTTCTTCTTCCCGGCTTACATCTTCTATTGGAAGTTCGGACAGATCCTGGTCGCCCTGGTCGTGGGTTTGGCTCTGGGCGGCATTCCCATCGGCTGGGTTTTCTTCAAGCGCTCCAAACGGTTCAAAGCGTTTCAGGAGGGGCTGCCGGAGGCGCTCGATCTGATGGTCAGCGCGTTGCGCGCCGGTCACAGCCTCATCGCCGCCATGGGCCTGGTGGCCCGCGAATGCGCCGATCCGGTGGGCAGCGAGATCCGCATCTGCTTTGACGAACAAAACTACGGTCTGGAATTGAAGACCGCCATGGACAACCTGACCACGCGCGTGCCGCTGCAGGATCTGAGAATCGTCTCCACCGCGATCATGATCCAGAAGGAAAGCGGCGGCAATTTGGCCGAAGTGCTGGACAAGACGGCGCACGTGATCCGCGAGCGCTTCCGGCTCAAACGCCAGGTGATGGTGCATACCGCGCAGGGCCGCATGACCGGACTGGTGCTGGGATTGCTGCCGCCGGTGCTGGGATTCCTGCTGTGGACGGTGAATCCGGAGATGGTGAGCCTGCTGTGGAAGCGCGATATCGGCGTCAAGCTGCTGTGGGCCGCAGGCATCATGACCGTGATCGGCGGATTGATCATCCGCAAGATCGTCGATATGGACGTTTAGGGGGACCGAACGATGCTGATTCCGATCTTCGCTTTCATCGTCATCTTCCTGCTCATCGGCAGCGGCGGGCTGCTGCTTTTCTATCGCGAGGCCATGCTGCAGCGCATCGCCGACGTGATCAATCCGCAGCCCAAGCCCAAGACGCTGCTGGGCACGATTCAGCAGGCCGGCCTTTCGGTCAGCGCGGTGGTCGAGCATTTCGAGCGCGTCCTGCCCAAGAGCCAGGCCGAAGTGTCGGTCGTGGAGCAGCGTCTCATTCGCGGCGGCTTCCGCTCGGAGAGTGCGGTCAAGATTTTCTACGGCACCAAGGTGATTCTTCCCATCCTGCTTTGCGTTGTGTCCCTGGTGAGCGGCCTGGCCAGCCTGAGCCCGTTCTTCGTCTACGGAATTGCCCTGGTGGTTGGATTCCTGGGGCCCGACTTCTGGCTGGGCCGGCACATTAAATCGCGCCAGGCCAAGATTCGCCGCGGTCTTCCCGACGTGCTCGATCTGCTGATCATCTGCATCGAGGCGGGACTGAGCATGGATCAGGCCACCGCGCGCACTTCGCAGGAGCTGACCAAGGCGCAGCCCGAGCTGTGCGACGAACTCAGCCTGGTGGTGCTCGAACAGCGCGCGGGACGGCCCCGCGCCGACGCCTGGAAACATCTGGCCGAACGCACCGACGTAGATGTGGTGCGCAACCTAGTCTCCATGCTGGTGCAATCGGAGCAGTTCGGCACCAGCGTGGCCAAAACGCTGCGCACCCACTCCGACACGCTGCGCACCAAGCGCGTGCAGCAAGTGGAAGAGGCGGCGGCCAAAACCACCATCAAGCTGGTCTTTCCGCTGGTGCTTTTCATCTTTCCCGCGCTGTTCCTGGTCACGCTGGGACCCGCGGCCATCATGATGTCGGAGTCGTTCAAGGATTTACTCGGTCATTGAATCAGAGATTACTCAGATATTGAGAGAAGGGAGACTGGAAGATGGACAGCGTAACGATGATCCGGATTGTCGCCGGCGTTCTCTTCGTGATTGTGCTGGCTGTGCTGATTCAGCGCCGTCGCACGCACGTGAAGTAACGTCTGGCTTTGCCGAATGGGCTGGGGGTGTCGTCACCATCGACGATTCCTCCGGCTACAGCATCTTTCGTTGGTTGTTGGAAGGATGCCGATCCCCCAACTGGCTGGCCGGGAAGAGAAACGCTTTGGCGAGGATATCGGTCACGCCCAGCCCAGACAGCAACATCTTTGACGAGGCTCCTAAAGAAAGTTAAGGAGAACCTGGAATGGACAATGTAACCATCATCCGCGTCGTTGCCGGAGTGCTCTTCGTGATCGTGTTGATTTTGCTTATCCAACGGCGTCGCACACGGGTGAAGTAACGGGGACCTTCGGCGGGCTCGCGCATCCTCGCCGATGCACGAGTTCGCCGGCCATCTACGCCCTCCTCATGGCCGGCCTTGCCACGGCTTCAGCGGTACGTGTCGCTGTCGGGCTTAGGCGCAGCGGCGACGAGGGTTTTCGATGGTTTGCCACATTTTCGGCTTGCTGGGACCTCTTCTCGGCGCGCAGGCGCTGGCTAACATGCGCGACCGAAGAGCCGCTAAGAATAACCGCTCGGAGATGCGAGGGCCAGATTGAAGGAATGGGACACAATGGAAACACCCGCTTGGCGCGGATCGCCGGAGCCGGGAGGCGTGATGGAATCACGGACTAACTGTGCCTACAATCAAACCCGTGAATGCTTCCTTGGCCTGGAGGTCACCGTCGCCGACACCACGCTGGACGAACTCAAAGCGAGAATGGAGAGGCTGGAGCTGAAGTCGGGCGAAGGACTGTGGTTGACGCCCTTCCGCGGCATACCCGACACCGGACTGCTCTTCCCGCTCGACCTGCTCTATCTGGACGGCGAGCGTCGCGTCCTCGACGCCGTCGAATCGTTTCCCACTTTCCGCGCGTCGACAGAAAAGCTCCATCCTGCCAGCGTGCTGGCGTTGCCTGCGCACGCGATCTATTCGTCGCAGACGCAGGCCGGCGACCAACTGGTCATCTGCCCGGCCGAGGAGATGGAGCGCAATCTGGAGCGCTTCTCCAATGCCACCAGCCACGGCGCCGTCGTGCAGAGCGCGGTTCTGTTGCGCGAAAAGCCGCTGTGGAGCGGCGGGCCGGGTGTGCTGCAACTGGAAGAGAAAGCGGTCAAGCCGGAAGAGAATTTGCAACCGACCCACGAGATGGCGCTGATGCAGCAGCCCGGCGTCAAGGCCGAGAAGCCTCCGAAGAGCTGGCTGGAGCGTTTCTGGTCGCCCGATCCGCGCCGGGCCCCGCGGGATGCCTCGCCGAGGCTGGCCGCCTACTACTGGACCGGGGCCGCGCCGCAGGCGCACAACGTCCGCGACATCAGCTCGACGGGCTTATATGTCGTGACCGAAGAGCGCTGGTACCCGGGAACGCTGGTTCTCATGACGCTGCAGCGCACCGACGATGGCGAAGAACTCACGGAGCGGTCGATCGCGGTCATGTCCCGCGCCGTCCGCTGGGGAGAAGACGGCGTCGGCCTGCAGTTTATCCTTCCCAAGGCGCAAGATCAGCGCCGGACCGACGGCGTCGACCGGAAGACCCTGGATAGGTTCCTGCAAGGCCTGAAGAAGCGAAAACACTGAAATCTTCGCGAACCGCAGGCCATGGTAACCACCGGATGTGGGTACCGGTCTCAAGCCCTCCGCACACCAACGAAACGTGGAAGCCTCGGTGCTCTTTATTAGAGAATAGTGCGCAGGAGCACCTCTAATGAGCGTTTTTCGCATCGTCCGCCCGGGGATACTTTTCGCGCGATTCAAGCGCCTGGCCACGTCGAAGCATGCGGATACGGCTGACTCCTCCACCCGCAACGTAGCTCGCATGCGCCTTCTCGGGCGCGAGACAGGGAATGCCTTGATCGAGTTCGCCTTTGTGCTGCCCATGATGGCGCTTGTCATCACTGGCCTTTATTCCTTCGGTGTCACTCTCAACAATCAGATCGCATTGACGCAAGCCACAGGAGCCGGCGCGCAGTTCTTGCAAACGCTGCGGGGAAACACCACCGATCCATGCGCCGACACCTTGTCGGCGATGGAGAATGCGGCGCCGAGCTTGAGGCCGTCCTCGCTCAATGTCACGCTCACCATGAATGGAGTCGCGGCCTCGGGGAATTCGTGCCCGGGCCAGGTCAGCAACTTGAAACAGGGCCAGTCGGTCACGGTGTCGACGACCTATCCTTGCACCCTGCTGGTCTATGGGCTCAATTTAGGAAGCAGCTGTCAACTCTCCGCGCAAGTTACGGAATTTGAATATTAAGGAAGCTCTCAACCGGTCCGGAACAATGATACGACGCGGTTCCTGCCCCAGCGCAAACGCCGGCGTTTGCTTGCGCGAATCGATTTGCCGCGGATGGAAAAGACTGGTTCAGAGCTTCGCAGAAGAACCGGTTATGGAGGCGATTTCAGTGTTACAGCAGCATAAGTTATCGATACGGCAAACGGCTGGAGATGAAAGCGGACAAGTTCTGCCCTGGACGGTATTCATGTTTTTGAGCATTCTGGGCATGGGCGGCCTAGTGATGGATGTCGGCCGCGCCTACGTGGTGCGCGCCCAGTTGCAGAATTCGGCCAATGCGGCGGCGCTGGCCGCGGCCGGAGCGCTCTTCGGCGCTTCTTCCGCGAGCAACGTCACAAGTGTCGGGACACAATACAGCGCATCCAGCGGAGACGACAACGCCAATTCGACGCCGGTGACAGTGACGACAACCGTCAACTCGGTTTGTCTCAACGTTCTCATGCCGGCCGGCGAGTCCTGCGCGAGCAGCAGCCCGCAGATCCCCAACGCGGTCAAGGTCACGCAAATCGCCACGATGAAGACGTACTTCATGCCTATTCTCTTCGGACCAAGTTCGCTTTCGGTGTCGGCCAACGCGACCGCATCGATGCAAGGCTCGCCGCTGCCCACCAACATTGCAATCATCCTGGACGCGACCGCATCGATGAGCGATGCTTCCAATGCGACGGTCTGCCCCGGCTACAGCACCAACTTCTCCTGCGCGCTGTGGGCGGTTCGCACCTTTCTCGCCGACATCAATCCCTGTTCGGGCGTCTCCGGAACCTGCACTGCTTCCAACGCCAAGATGCGGGTCAGCGTGTTCTCGTTTCCCAACGTTTCGACGTCGAACGTGGCCGACGACTACACCTGCGGCGGCAGTCCGACCAACGAGCCTTATACGCTGCCCGAACCCAATATTTCGTCTTACTCGAATCTGACCTATGGCTCGACCACCGCTACTTACGAGGATGTGCCCTACTCCGCCGACTGGTATTCTTCCACCGCGTCGGGCAACCTGAACACAAACTCCGAGCTGGTGCAGGCTCTCAATGGATGCATGCGGAATCCCGGCGGCGAGAGGACCTACTACGCGGGCGTCATCTATGCGGCGCAAGCGTCGCTGCTCGCCGAGCAGAGCTCGATCAACTCGGCTTCGGGGATGCAGACGCAGAACGCCATCATCATACTCAGCGACGGCCAAGCCAACGCTCCGAGCAGCAAATTCCCTGCGCCGGGAAGCACCGTGTCGCCATCCGGCGCAGGCTATGCGGTCGTGACCAATTCGAGCAGCGATACGACGAATCTCGCCGGCGGGACCTGGGGAACTTACCCTGACTTCAATGACGAGTGCCAGCAGGCGATCAAGGCCGCACAGGACGCTCAGGCCGCAGGAACCATCGTCGAGTCTGTCGCTTTCGGCTCGGAGGCAAACGGTTGCGCGGTTCCCGGGTCCGGGGCCGTTGTCACCGATACCACCCTGTGGGCCTCGGCCACCAGCGGCAATGCGCCACTTTCGCTTTCCTCGCTGACGCCCTGCGTCACGATGCAGAATATTGCTTCTCCGCCCGTGTTCATAGGGTCGTCGGAGATATCGTTCTTTTACGCCGATCAGACGAGCGCGGCCAATGGCTGCGTCGACACCCTCCACCCGACATTGACGACGTTGTCCGATATCTTGGCGGCTATCGCCAACAGCTTTACGACCCCGCGCCTTCTGCCCACTAACGCAAAATAGTCTTCGGCAGCCACGGCTTTCCTGATTTGGCCGGTTCGCCCATCGAATCGGCCGGAAATCCCCCCCTTTTCCAACCGTATGGGAATCCCTGTCCGATCCCGAGACGCAGTCCCCAATGGAAGCTGGCCAAGCGGGCTGACGACGTCAGGGAGCGACGGATCTGGTCTTTCTGACCAGTAATTGTTACTTGTGTACCCACTTTGTGGGAGAAAAACGCGAATAAGTAATAGGTAAATCGCGGTTTCCCGTCGAAAATACGCTCAAGGAAAACTTCATGAGCCTTCTGAAATGCATATTGCAGCTCTCCGTTCGGGGACGAAGGTACCGTCCCGCGCCTCAACGCAGCAACGCTCGCCGAGCAATGCCCAAGCGGTCCTGGCGCCGGCTCTTTCTCGGCGAAGAGGGAGGACCGCTGGTGGAGATGGGCATGGTGCTGCCCATGATGATGGTTCTCGTCACCGGCATGTGCGCATTCGGCCTGTCGCTGAATAACTATATCGAGCTGACCTCGGCCGTAGGCAACGCCGGTCAGTACTTGCAGCAGACGGCTGCGACCACTTCGGATCCCTGCGCCGACGTCGCCACCGGAATGAAAAACATTGCGCCAAATCTCGGCGCCAGCAGTATCAGCATTTCGTTGACGATGACCAACAGCGGGGGGACGACCACCAAGACCGATACGGGAACGGCCAACTCGTTTTCCTGCTCGGCCGATAAATCCTATCTCTCGACGGGTGGGAACATTACCGTAGCGGCAACCTATCCTTGCACGCTGGCGGTCTATGCGCTTCCTTACGGGGCGCAGATCGGCAAAAGCTGCACGCTTTCCGCACAAGTAACCGAATACGAATATTAAAGCTCAAGGAGGCGGATCGAATGAAAAGCGCCTTTGTTACTAATTTTACGAACTCCTGCAAAGATCAACGCGGCCAGATCATACCCTGGCTGGGATTCATGATGCTGGGATTCTTTGGATTCACCGGCCTGGTGATCGACGTAGGCCGCGCCTACGTGGCGCATTCGCAGCTGCAGATTTCGACGAATGCGGCGGCACTGGCCGCTTCGGGAATCGTATGGGACTCGGATTCCACCTCGGGTGCATCGACACTTGCAACCCAGTACAGCGGTTCCGCGGGAGATCTGAATGCAGCCCCTTCGCTGGGCACGGTGACGACCACGGTCAACACCACATGCGTCGCCCTGCTGCTGGGGTCGGGGCAATCCTGCTCCACCTCGCCGGCCAACGCCGTGCAGGTCACCGAGACAGCGACCATTCGCACATTCTTCATGCCCATTCTTTTCGGACCCAAGACGATCACGGTTACCGCGGTGGGCATGGCTTCCCTGCTGGGCCAGGCGCAACCGTGGAATGTCGCCGTCATCCTGGATGCGACCGGCTCGATGGGCACCGACGACTCGGATTGCGGCGGAATCACCGAGTTTCAATGCGCGCTCAACGGCGTCGAGACCATGCTGGAGAACGTGAATCCCTGCGCGCCGGGCTACACAAGCTGCGCCTCGTCGAATGCGTATTTCCATGTCTCTCTCTTCACGTTCCCTGGAATCTCCACCAGCACGGTCGATGACGAATACTCGTGCTCGGGAACTCCCGCCTTCATGGCATTTACCCTCCCCCTTACAACCTCGACCTCCTATACTCCGCTGGAGTACACGGTCTCATCCGGCTCGCATAAGAACCAGACGTGGACAGCCACTTACCAGGTCACTTCGTTCTCGAGCGATTATTACAATCCGTCTTCTTCGAACAAATTGAGCTCTACTTCGGACACGGTGAAGGCGCTAAACGGTTGCATGCAGTACATCAAAAGCGCCGGCACAGGAGTGGGAGACATCAGCGGATCGCAGGGCGGCGTCACCTACTATGCCAGCGTGATGTATGCCGCGCAGGCGGCGCTCGACGCCGAATACGCCGCGCTGAGCCCGTCGATTCCCGGGCTAAGAAACGCCATGATTCTCCTCAGCGACGGCCAGGCCAATGCATTCACATATAACAAGGCCCAGCCGGCGGGCATGTTCCCCTCGGATATCCCTTCGACGCTCACATCGGGCTTTTCCGGCTACAGCACGCTGGGAGGGAACGGAACAGGGATTTACCCCGACTGGCACGACGAATGCCAGCAGGCGATTACCGCAGCCCAGACGATCACCGCGGCCGGTACGAGGGTCTACGCGGTTGCCTACGGATCCGAGTCCAGCGGTTGCACGGGCTCGTCGGGAACCGACAGCACGCTGGTGGCGACCGGCAACAACCAGGCATTCACACTGTCGACGCTCACTCCCTGCATCACGATGGAAAACATCGCTTCCAGCCTGAATTACTTCTACTCCGACTGGACCCAAAGCGGCTCGGGCAGCACCTGCCAGGATAACTCGCACTCGGTGGAGAAGATGAACGATATCTTCCAGGCGATCGCGGGGACCTTCACGACTCCACGACTGCTGCCGTATAACGCAGCAACATAGCTGCATGGCATCTGCAAAGGCCGCATGCCCCGGCCGGTTCGAAGCTTGAATCGGCCGCGCACTCCCCGCCCCGGGCTCGATTCTCCTGACCATGAATCGTTACTTGTGTACCCATTTGGTGGGAGAAAATCGCGGATTCATCCTAGAAAATCCGCCACCGCCCGGCGAAAATGCTCCTTTGGAAGAACTCTGAGCCTTCTCAACTTGCCTTGGTAAAAAACGTGCCGAGCTCAAATAGAGCCGCGAAGTTCGACATTCCACGCGCTCCACTCGGCCGTGCTTGCAAAACCCGTCAACCAAGGTGAGGGAAATCACTTTTATCGATCGTCTTACGGCGGTAATCACCTCCACTGGGTACCCGTCTGGATGGGCGTTAGCACAAATTAGGAATGGTTTGCTCACGGCCCATGGCTGACAATCAACGAAAGGAAAGATACCGACCATGCAGACCCTTGCACGTTTGTGGTTCTCAAAGCTCCGGACCATGCGCCAGTCTGGAACCCCAGAAATCAGTGTCAGCGCGAAAACGGGCCGAGGACGGTGGCGGGCGCGTCTCCTGGCTGAGGAAGACGGCGGTCCGTTGGTGGAATTCGCCATGGTGTTGCCCATGATGGTGACGGTGATGACCGGCATCTTCTATCTGGGAGTTGGCCTGTCTCAGTACATTCAGCTCACCAACGCCACCGACATCGCGTCGCGCGAGATCTCGATCAGCCGCGGCGTTTCTTCGCAAGCTGCCGACCCTTGCAACACCGGAACCACCTTTTTCGAGTCGGCCGCGCCCAACCTCTCGGCTTCGGATCTAACCTTCACCTACACCATCAACGGCGTTTCCAAAACCGCGACATCCTGCACCTCGCTCGCGCTGACATCAGCCTCGCAAGGCGAAACGGAAACGGTGCAGGTTT
>JASHTH010000029.1 GCA_030040655.1 Acidobacteriaceae bacterium
GTGGTGCGGCGACGCCGGCCGGGACAGCTCATCGTCGGATTCGCCGCGGAAACCGAAAACCGCATGGAAAACGCCCGCGCCAAGCTGCTGCGCAAGGGCGCCGACGCGATTGTGGTGAACGATGTCTCCGGCGAAACCACCGGCATCGATTCCAACCTGAACGCCGTGACGTTTCTTACGCCGACCACGGCCATCGATCTGCCGGCGATGCCCAAGCGCGATCTGGCCGACCGCATTCTCGACGAAGTTGCCGCCTTGCGCCGCACCAAAGCGCTGGTCGTCGAGTTCGAGGAACAGACGCGCGATGCGGCCGGCACGGCGCAGGATGAAATCGTCGCGCCCGCCGCGCGCCGCCAAACGATCGTGGAGTAGCGGCATTGGCGCAACCCACCGGCTCGGCTCTTCGCGACGCGCTCGCCGCGCGCATTCGCTTCTATCGCGACCTGGGCATCACGGAATTTTATCGCCGGCCCGTCGATGCCGCAGCTACTCCAATTGAAACGGGTGCCCCAGGTCCGGGGTCCCCGCGAACGGGTCCTTGTTCGCGGGGTGGAGATCCCTGGGTTGGAACCTGGGATGCAAATCGGGAAGAGCGGGGTGCCCCAGGTCCGTGTGTTCGGACCGGGGATGTGAACCAGGGATCGCGGGGTGCCCCAGGCCCCTTTGTTGGGACCTGGGACGAATCCACAGCGGCCGCGGTTACCCCATCCTTGTCCGCATCATTGACGGAGAGGATGGGTGAAGATTCGCAGGCCACGCTCGAAAGCAAGATCGCCGCACTCAAGATCATTCGCGAAGAGATCGGCGACTGCACCCGCTGCGCGCTCCACAAGGGCCGCAACAAGCTCGTCTTCGCCGACGGCACGCCCGTGGCGCGGCTGATGTTCATCGGCGAAGGACCGGGCGCCGACGAGGACGCGCAGGGGCTGCCCTTTGTAGGCCGCGCCGGCCAACTGCTCAACAACATGATCGGCGCCATGGGATTGAAGCGCGAAGAGGTCTATATCGCCAACGTGGTCAAATGCCGCCCGCCCGGCAATCGCACGCCCGAGCCGGAAGAAGCCAACACCTGCTCGCCGTTTCTTTTCCGCCAGATCGATGTGGTCAATCCCGAAGTCATCGTGGCGCTGGGCGCGACCGCGGCGACGTATCTGCTGGGCGCGCGGCAGCCGCTCGCCGGTCTGCGCGGCCGCGTGCACAACGTGCGCGGCGCCAAGCTCATCGTGACGTACCACCCGGCGTACCTGCTGCGCGATCCGCGGCAGAAGAAAGAAGCCTGGGCGGATCTGCAGATCGCGATGCGGGAGCTGGGATTGAAGGCGCCGAACCGGAATTGAGCAATATCCTCACTTAAAGGCCCTGATCCCTGATCTCCGAGCCCTGGACGCTGGACCCTGGACCCTCGCTACGTCTCCCTCCACAGCGCCACGCCGGTTGCTACGCCGCGCGCAGCCTCTTGATCTTGATTTTGTCCTCGTTCTTTCGCGCCTGGGCCAAGTCGTAGGCCAACTGCATCCGCAGCCACGTCTCCGCAGTGCTGCCAAATGCCTTCGACAGACGAATTGCCATCTCCGGGCTGATGCCCGATTTGCCGTTGATGACGTTGTTCAGAGCCTGCCGGGTCACGCCCAGCACCTTCGCACCTTCTGTCACCGTCAGTCCCAGCGGCGTGAGACAGGCGTTTCTCACGATGCGGCCCGGATGAGCGGGGTTTTTCATAGGCATTGCGTCTGATCCTCGTTTCGGCTAATGGTAGTCGATCAATTCAACGTCGAATACGTCCGTTCCTTCGAAGCGGAAGATGATGCGCCAATTCGCACGTACAGTTACTGACCAAAACCCTTTGAGGCTACCTTTGAGTCGATGAAGGCGGTAGCCGGGAAGGTTGAGGTCGAGCGCCGAGACCGCGTCATCGAGGACAGTTAGAATCTCTTGGACATCATCTACGAAATCGGGTCGGATTCCGGTCGGGTCGTCGTGTTCATAGAGCCGCTTCAGTCCCCGATGCTTGAAGTTCCGAATCATCAGGATACCTCGTAAAGCGACAATTGTCACTTATCAGGGTGCCCGCACGCGAACCTCCGGGTTCGACCTCTGCCCCCCGAACCCTCGCTACGTCTCCCTCCACAGCGCCACGCCGCCGAAGATGCCGGTCTCGTTGGAGACGATGTCGACATCCTTGGGCAGTTTGAACTCGATCTTCTTGGTGTTGCCGCCGCCGAGGTAGAGGTGGTCCCAGTTGAAAGTGGCGGAAGTTTGCGCAATAGCCTCCTGCAGCAGCTCGTTCCATCTCTTCTTGCCGTATTTATCGAGGCCGCGACGGCCCAGGTAATCCTCGTATGTCTTTTTGCGCCAGGGATGATGGCCAAGTTCGAGTCCCGGGCAGAGCCGCCCGCGGGTGAAGAGCGAGGAGCCCATGCCCGTGCCCAGCGTGATCACCATCTCCACGCCGTCGCCATGGATGGCGCCGTAGCCCTGAATCGAAGCGTCGTTGGCCACCCGCGCCGGCTTTTTCCAGCGCTTTTCGAGCTCGTCCTGAAAGGGAAAATTCATCCATCCGGGATGAAGGTTGACGGCTGTATAGGTGATGCCGTGCTTCACCACGCCGGGGAAGCCGGCCGAGACGCGGTCGAAGCCGGGCAGAGCGGCACGCAGCTCGTCGAGACCCTTGAGCACGGGCTCCGGCGCGGGAATCGCCGGCGTGGGGACGCGTACGCGTTCGCTCACCGGGTTGCCGTCGGCATCGAGCAGCATGGCTTTCAGGCCCGATCCTCCGATGTCGATGGAAAGTGTGATCGGGCCCTTGGGTTTCGACGAAGCGCTGCGGGTAGGAGAAAGCGTGGGTTCGGGTTTGGGAGTCATCAGCAGGAATTGTACTGTGTGAGGCCGCAAGACGACCGAAGCGTTTTTTCGGGCGGCCGCGATGCAAATGTCCCGTCCCCTAAACTGATCTATGTCTCTCATGACTCCCTACTGCGAAGTCGCGCTTCCCGTGCCCCTGGACCGGACGTTCACGTACGCGGTCGCCGACGGCCAAAACCCGCAGCGGGGAGCGCGTGTCATCGTGCCCTTCCGCAACGAGAAGCTAATCGGAGTGGTGACGGCGACCGGCTCTACCCCAGCAGAGGATTTCGAGGTGCGACCGCTCGAAGCCGTGCTCGACGAGGAGCCGATCCTGAGCGAGCACCTGCTCGCGCTGGGCGAATGGATTGCGCAATACTACATCGCGCCGCTGGGCGAGGTACTGCGCGGCATGTTGCCGCTGGCCGCCGAGGTGCGCCGTACAGTTTATTACCGCATCACCGATCTGGGGCGCGATGTGCTGGCCGGCAGCCTGGACGGCGACGCGCAGGGCGGAAAAGGCAGCGGCAAAGGCCGCCGTAGCCGCAAGAAGCTTTCGGCCGAAGAACAGGATCTCGAGCATCGCATCCTTGCACGCCTGGCCGATGGCGAGCCGGTGAAGGTTTCCACGCTGCGCACGGCCACCGCGGCCACGCTGCAGGCGCTCGCGGCGCTGGCGCGAAAAAAGTGGATCGCGCGCGAGGCGTCTGCCGTGGAGCGCGACGCACGCCGCACCGAGCGGTTCGCGGTTCTCGTTGCCGATGCGCGAATTCCCGCGCTGACTCGCAATCAGCAGGCGATTCTGGCCGAACTCGCAGCCTGCGGCGGCGAGTTGCCATTAGCCGAACTGCGCCGCAAGGAACTGTCCTCATCCACGCTGCAGACGCTGGTTCGCCGCGGCCTGGTCCGCATCGACGAGCGCGCCGCGGCTTTCCGCCTGGGCGGGCTGGAAGCGCCGGAGGGCCCCATTCGACTCAACGAGCAGCAGACCGAAGCGCTGGCCACCATCGTCGCCGCTCTCGGGGGATTCCATCCTTTCCTGCTCTTTGGAGTAACGGGATCAGGGAAGACGGCCGTTTATCTTGCCGCCATGCAGCGCGCGCTCGATCGCGGCCTGTCGTCGATTCTGCTGGTTCCCGAGATCGGCCTTACCCCTCAAACGGCCGGCCTGCTCGATGCAGCGTTCGGCAGCAAGGTCGCGCTGCTCCACTCCGCGCTTACGCCCGAAGAGCGCAGCGAGCAATGGCGGCGCATTCGCCGCGGCGAAGCTCCGATCGTGGTCGGCACGCGCTCGGCGATCTTCGCGCCCGCGCCCAACCTCGGTCTCATACTGGTCGACGAGGAGCACGACCAAAGCTATAAGCAGGAAGAGACGCCGCGCTACAACGCGCGCGACGTTGCCGTGATGCGCGCCAAGCTGGCCGGCGCTGTGGTTGTGCTGGGTTCGGCGACGCCCTCGCTCGAAAGCTGGCAAAACTCAACCCAAGGCAAGTACGAACGCATCGCGCTCGACCGCCGCGTAATGAACCGGCCGTTGCCGGAAGTCGAGCTCATCGACATGCGGCGTGAGTTTCAGGAGACCGGACAGGAGCAACTCTTTTCGCGCGCCCTCATCGAGCAGGCGCAATACAAGCTCGCTCGCGGCGAACAGGTGCTCATCCTGCTCAACCGTCGCGGCTATTCTTTTGCAGTGATCTGCCGCGCTTGCGGCGCCAAGCTGGAGTGCCAGAACTGCGCCATTTCGCTTACCCATCACAAGCCCGTTGGCGAAAGTGCGGAGATTGCGCCGGCAGGGCAGCGGCTCGAATGCCACTATTGCGGCTACCGGCGCACCGTGCCGGCGCGCTGCCCGCAGTGCGACAGCGAGCACCTTTACTACCTGGGCGCGGGTTCGCAGCAGGGTGAGGAGCGGCTTCAGGAGATCTTCCCCACCGCGCGCATCGGCCGCATGGATCGCGACACGGTGCGCGGGCGGCACGATCTGGAGCGCTTGCTGGCGCGGCTCAAATCCGGGGAGATCAACCTGTTGGTGGGCACGCAGATGATCGCCAAGGGCCACGACGTACACGGCATCACGCTGGTCGGCGTGGTCGGCTGCGATCACTCGCTTTCGCTGCCCGACTTCCGCGCCGCAGAGCGCGTCTTCCAGCTCATGACGCAGGTTTCAGGCCGCGCCGGCCGGGGAGATCTGCCCGGACGCGTTATCGTGCAGACCTACTATCCCGACCACTATGCGATTTTGGCCTCGAGCCGGCACGACTACGCGGCGTTCGTCGAACGCGAACTGAAATACCGGCGCTGGATGCACTACCCGCCCTTCGGCGTGCTGGCCAACGTGCTCATTCAATCGCCAAAGCTGGAAGAGGCCGCGGGCTGGTCGGCGATATTGGGCAAATGGTTCCGAAAAACCAATCCGGAAGGCATCCGAATCCTCGGACCGTGCACTGCGCCCATCGCCCGCATCAAAGGCGTTTATCGGTTTCACTTCATTCTCAAGGCAAACTCGCGGAAGGTCCTCAACGTCGCCCTGCGCGGGCTGCTGGCCCACGCCGACGAGTCGTCGATTCCCCGCCGGAACCTGGTGGTGGATGTCGATGCACAGCGATTAATGTAAACAAATTAAACGACTTACCGGAAAACGCCGGGTAGGTCTTCGAATGAGGGCTTGCTTTTTTTCGATCTTTCGGTTATTTTACTAACTGTTTAGTTAAACTAACTGGTTAGTAAGTGCAATGACTGCTGCGACTCCAACCCGAACCCAAGCCGAACGCGCCGACCAGACCCGCGCCCGCATTCTTGAAGCCGCGCTGCAGGAATTCAGCGCCCATGGTCTGGCCGGAGCCCGAACCGAGCAGATCGCCGAAGCCGCGGGCGTGAACAAGGCGCTGCTTTATTACTACTTCGACAGCAAGGAGAAGCTCTACGAAGCGGCTCTCGATATGGCCGCCGGCAGGGTCCGCGACCGTTCCATGGCCGTCTTCCTTCGCGAGGCGAGCCCCGGCGAACGCGTTCTGCGCATCGCGCTCGATCACTTTGACCGCATCGTCTCGCAGGGGGAATTCCAGAGAATCATGCAGCAGGAGATGATGCGCCTTCACAAGGGCGAATCCGGCGCGCTGCCCATCCTCGTCAAGCGTGTCTTCGGGCCGATTCAGGCCATGTTTCAAGCGATGGTCCGGGAGGGTATCGCGAGCGGCGAGCTCATCGACGTGGATTGGCTGCAAATCCCTCTGGCCGCAATGGGAGCCAACGTCTTCTACTTCCTCAGCGCTCCGGTCTGGCGCATGGTGCTGACCTTCGAGCCGCTCGATCCCGAGGTTTTGATTGCGCGGCGTAAGGCGGCAATCGGGTTTCTGGGGCTGGCGCTCTTTACCGATCGGGCGCGCGGCGCCGAGCTTGCCGCCCGCGTCCTGGCCGACACGCCCGTTCCCGACAAGCTGGACCCGATGATCTTTAGGAGAAACGATGAACCCGCGAAATAGAGTCTTCCTGATCCTCGGCATTCTCGTGGTCGGCTCGCTGATCTGGTATCTGGTCACGACGCGCCACTCGGACGATCTCGAGCTCATCGGCACCGTCGATGCCAACGAAGTGATCGTTAGCGCGAAGATCCCCGGCCGCATCCAGACACTCACCGTCGACGAGGGGCAGCCGGTGAAGGCGGGCCAGTTGATCGCCGTGATCGAAGACCAGGACTTGGCGGCGGCGAGCAAAGCCGCAGCTGCCAACGCGGCCAGCCAGATGTCGAAGCTCAACGAGTCGATTGAAACCGAACGCCAGACGGAAGGCGAGACCAGCAGCGCCGCCGTGAATGCCGAATCGATGGTGGGCTCGGCGAAATATGCGCTGGCCCAGGCCCAGGCCAACCTCGACCATCAGAAGGCCGACACCGATCGCACCGTCGCGCTGGCCAAGCAGGGGATCATGAGCGAGCAAGCCCGAGACGACGCGGTCACCAGCTTGCAGGCCGCCCAGGCCGCGGTCGAGACCGCGAAGGCCAATCTCGCCGCCGCCGAAGCCAGCCTGCGCCAGGCCCGCGCGCACGAGCTATTGACGGCGGTCGCGCAGCGCACCGTCGTTTCCTCGCGCGATGCGGCTGAAAACGCCGCGGCGCTCGCGCAACAGGCCGACGTGCAGGCCGGCTATTCTCGCATTTACTCGCCCGTCACCGGCGTCGTGAATGTGCGCGCCGCCCGCCAGGGCGAAGTCGTCTCCGCGGGCGAACCGATTGTTACCGTGATGGACCTGAGCCAGACCTGGGTCTACGCCCCGCTGCCCGAGACCGAAGTCGGCAGCACTCAGCTTGGCGACAAGCTTCGCGTGTTGATGCCCAACGGCGCGACCCTCGAGGGCACGGTGATCGCCAAGGCAGCCGAGGCCGACTTCGCCACGCAACGCGACATCAACGGCGGCCCCAAGCGCGACATCAAAACCGTTCAACTCAAGCTGGTCGTCGACAATTCCGGCGAGCGGTATGTTCCGGGCATGACGGCCGACGTGTACATCCCCCGAAACCGGCTGGTGAAGCCATGACTGAGCCGGCGCAAACCAATTCTCTCCAAACCGTGTCCGGCCGGAACGGCAACGGCAAGCCTGCGCAAACGGCGATGGCGGTCGAGAACATCGTCAAGCGCTACGGCACGTTCGAGGCCGTGAAAGGCGTGAACTTTTCCGTCGCCGAGGGCGAGATCTTCGGCCTGCTTGGCCCCAACGGCGCGGGCAAAAGCACGCTCATCCGGATGATGACCACGCTGATTCCCGTCACCAGCGGCCGCGCCATGGTGGCAGGCTTCGATGTGTCGAAGGATCCCGATGCGGTGCGCCGCGTCATCGGCGTCATTCCCCAGGCGCTCACCAGCGACCCCGACCTCACCGTCGAAGAGAACCTCTCCATCTACGCCAAGCTGTATAGCGTCCCCCGCGCCGAGCGCGAGAAGAACATTGCCGAGGTGTTGGAGGCCGTCGACCTTACGCGCTGGCGTGGCGCGCAGACCAAAACTCTCTCCGGCGGCATGCGGCGCAGGCTTGAGATCGCTCGCGGCCTCGTCCACAACCCGCACATCTTTTTTCTCGACGAGCCCACCACCGGCCTCGATCCCGTCTCGCGCATCGCCGTGTGGGAGATGCTGAACAAGCTCAAGTCGCGTCGCAACCTCACCATGCTACTGACCACGCATTACATGGAAGAGGCCGACAAGCTCTGCGACCGCATCGCCATCGTCGACCACGGCAAGCTGGTCGCGATCGGCACGCCATCCGAACTCAAGCGCGGCGTGCCCGGCACCAATGTCGTCGAGGTGCATTTCGATCGCGATACGGAAGAGTGGCAGGGGCGGCTCGAAAAGCTGTCCGGAGTGACCAGCGTCCAGCCGGAGAGCGCCGGCTTCTATCGTGTGCTCACCTCGTCGGGCTCGCAAACCACCATGGAGCTGGTCGAGCTTGCCGCCAGTCTGGGCGAGACCGTGACTTCGCTGAGCGTGCAGAACACCACGCTCGACGATGTCTTTGTTCACTACACGGGCCGGCAGTTGCGCGACGAGCAGGTCAAGGCCCTCAACTTCGTCATGCCGCCGCGGCCGGGAGCTCAGCCATGAACCGAATGTGGGCAATCGTCGAACGCGAGATGCGCAAGTTCTTCCGCTCGCCCGTGCTCATGGTTATGTCGATGATGCTGCCCATCGTGCAGCTCATCATCCTGGGCAACGCCTACGGCGGCAAGATACGCGGCACGCGCGTGGCCATCGTCGATCACGATCATGGCCCGCAGGCGGTCAAGGTTCGCGAGGCCTGCGACGCTGTGACCGCCAACATCGCCACGTTCAAGACCTTAGATTATTCCGACGATCAGACCGCGCGCGAAGACGTGCGCACCGGCAAGCTCGATGCCGCCATCATCATTCCGCCGCAGTACTCGCGCCGCGTTTATGCGCAGGACGCGCCACGGCTCGGCCTGGTTGTCGACAACTCCGACCAATTCACCAGCGGCAGCATCGAAAGCGAGATCCAGTCGCTGATCGATGCGCTGAACGCTCCCCTGATCGATGCGCCGATCGTAAAAACCATCGCGCTCGAAGTCGTCGAGCTTTATCCCTACGTCTCGTATATGAAGTTTCTGCTGGCCGGCTCGTGCGCGCTGGCTATGTACATCTCGGTGATGATCGGCGGAGGCATGCTGTACATCGACGACAAAGCGCGCGGCGTCCATGAGGGCTACCTGGTTACGCCCATCTCCAAGCTCGAGCTGGTCATGGGACTCAACATCGCAGGCGCCTTCAAGGCCGTGCTCTCCGGCATCTCGCTTACGGTGATCGGCTCGCTGATGGCCGGACTCGGCACCATCTTTCATCCCATGCAACTGCTCGAGCTGTTCGTGCTCATCCTCGGCATCTCCATCGCTTTCAACGGCATGATGTTCCTGATGATGGTGCGCGTCGACGACCCGCTGGTTCCGCGCGCCATGTTCGGCGTGCTCAACACGCTGCTGTTCTTTCCTTCGGGAGCCGTTTATCCCATCTTCGCGTTTCCCAAGTGGCTGCAGGC
>JASHTH010000223.1 GCA_030040655.1 Acidobacteriaceae bacterium
CGAATGGCCTGGATGGAGTAGTTTGGCGGGGAAGAAGCGCCGAGCAGGCTCAAGCCAAGTGCGGCGATTGCGATTCGTTTCATCATGAGGTTCGCTGGCGCGGCCGAGGGCCGGTTTTCGGCCGGCCCTGCCCATTTGTGTGCAAAGCAAGATGCAACGATTGCACCGGCAATTTCAGCCTGGACTTCGATCAGATCGTGACATCGACCGTGTAGCTGGTCGTCGCCCCCGTAGCCGGAACCTTGACGTCGCTTGCAAAAGTGCCGGTCACCAGCCGGACTCCAACGGCGTCCAGCAGGGATGGAATGGATGAGTTAATCGCCACAATGGAGTAGGTCCCGGTGAAAGCGTTGATGACTGTCGCTCCTGAGGAGTAAAGCGTCCACGAATAAGGAATGGTTGCTGAGCAAGTCGTGCCCGACGCCACGGTACCCGCCTCTTCTACGTAGATGACCGGGCTCAGAGGAGTGGCTTCATTTTCCGATTCTGCGTCGACTTCCGCGCCGCAGTAAATCTTGGTGCCGCTCGGAAGCGAACTCTTAATGGTCAAATTGAAAGTCACCTTGATCGTTCCTGTGACCGTGGTGGACGTTGCGGCATCGGGGACACCGCGTGTCAGGGGATGAAAGGCTCCGTTCTCGTCCTGATATCCGAGGACCTTCTTATGTTGGGAAGTGAGAAGCTGGGCGCCTGCGGCAGCCGCGCCGGCAAGTACGAATCCGAGCGTAATTGTCCCCAGAAAAGCTGAAGGGATGCCGCGCATGGTTGCTTTCCTTTCGCCGGAGAATTCCGGGAGGGCCATTGTATGGCACGGCCGGCGCGGCAATCCACCGCTATTTCAAGAAAAGCGCGACCTCTCGCGTCGCCAGGCGGCTGGCCGACAACCCGTGGCAAAGTCGATGAAGCTTATAAGATAAGCCAAATGAGCCGGCCAACCTTCGTCGTCTACGACGTTTGGAGAGAGGAGTTAGCCTCGGCACCAGAGCGAGCCCCGGTCTTCCGCTGCTTGGAACCCCGCGAGCGAAACAGATACCTCGTCTTGCACTCCGGGCATCTCCAGGGATAAAAGCCAAAGAGGGGAAGGACTCTGATCTGGAAGAAGCCCACGCGCTTCATGCGGACGATGTGCTTGCAATCGCAATTCCGGCACTGCATATCAATCGGCCCCCGTGGGAGATTTCTTCATCGCAGGAAATCGAGCATACGAGGATACGATGCCGTCTCGGCCGCCACGGAACAATCCAGCACTCGACCACTTCGAAGCTATGGGCCATAGTATCAACCGGTCCCGCAAAACATCAAGCTGGAATATGGTCGATCGGCGATCGAATTCATGCGTTTCCCGCCAGCCGCGCCAGTCCTTGCCGGGCAAGATCGGCAACCGCGCGCGCCAGCGTGGCCGATCCGTTGAGCGATTCGGGCCTGGCAAGCCGGATTCCCCGACCGGCAGCGTATTCGCCGAAGAGAATGTCGACGTCGTAGAGAATCTCGACGTGGTCGCAGAGAAAGCCGATGGGATGGAGGATGAGCGCGGTTACGCCCTCCCCGGCCAGGCGGCCGAGAGTTTCTTCCACCGAAGGCCCGATCCAAGGGCCTCCACTGGCTCCCTGGCTTTGGAAAGCGAAGGTCCACGAGGGGATTTCGGGAACGCGGGCCGCGACGAGCTCCGCGGTATGGCGCGCCTCCTCGGCGTAGGGATCGGGAGCGGAAGGGTTGGGGCCGTCGCCCGGCCACAGGCGTGGTTCCTTCGCCTGCCCGGCAGCCGCTGCAGGCGCTTCGACGGTTCGCGTGGGCACGCTGTGGGCGGTGAACAGGACCGGAACGGGATGGCCCATCTCGCCGCTCAGCTTTGCCCAGGCCGGCCGCAGCCGCTCGGCAAAGGCGTCGGCCAGCAGCGGGTGGCGCGCCCAGCTTTCGGTAAAGTCAATGCGCAACGCGCCGGCCTCGGCTTGCACGGCGCGGCGATACAGGCCCACGCTGGTGCGCGAGCTCTGCGGAGCCATGCAGATGACAGCGGCCTGTTCCACTCCGTCGGCGCGCATCTGCTTCACCACGTCGGGAATGTAGGGCCGCCAGTTGCGCATGCCGACGTAAACGCGAACCGGCTCGCCGGCGCTGTTGAGCTCCGCTTCGACGAGCCGCGCCTGCTCGAAGGTGATCTCGGTAAGTGGGCTACGGCCGATGAGCGAGTAGCGATGCTGAATCTCTTCGACGACGTGCGGCGACATGGGCCGGCCGCTGACCACGTTGCGCAGGTATTCGGGGATCTGCTCGACGGTCTCGGGCGTGCCGTGGGCCAGCAACAATACTGCGCGGTGATCCATTAGTCCTCTTTCGATCGACCCGAGTCCGTTTTGTCTCGGGGGCTAAAGCCCCGCCCATTTTCTTGCGGTCTTTCGGCACGACTGAAGTCGTGCCCTGTTACAAAGCCCTTTGCGCCCGCCTCCTCTGAGGCGTCCCATTTCCTCAGCACCTTAGTCCCTCAGTTCCTCGTTCCCTCGTTCCCTGAATTCATGCACCATCTTCACCACCGCCTGCACATTTTCGACCGGCGTGCCGGGCACGATGCCGTGGCCGAGATTGAAGATGTGCCCCGCACGGCCGCCGGCCGCGTGCAAAATCTCCTTCACGCGCATCTCCAGCACTTCGAGCGGCGCGAAGAGCGTGATGGGATCGAGGTTTCCCTGCACTGCGTGGCCGTGGCCCACCTCGCGCCAGGCTTCGTCTAGGGGCTGCCGCCAATCGAGGCCGATCACGTCGGCCCCGGTCGAAGCCATGTCGGCCAGCAACGCGGCCGTCTCCACGCCAAAATAGATCACCGGCACGCCCATCTTCTGCAGCGATTGGAGGAAGCGCCGGGTCACGCCGAGAACATATTCGCGATAATCGGCGCGTGCCAGCGAACCGACCCAGCTGTCGAAGATTTGAATCACATCCGCGCCGGCCTGCACCTGCAACTGACAATACTCCGTCAGCACAGAGACCAGCTTGTCCAAAAGGCTGCTCCATGCAATGGGGTCGCGATACATCAGCCGCTTGGTCTCGATGTAGTTCCGCGAGCCACCGCCTTCGATCATGTAGCTGGCCAGCGTGTAGGGGGCGCCGCAAAAACCGATGATCCCCAGGCGCTGGCGAAAATGGCTCGCCACCTTTTGAATCGCCCGCGCAACGTAATCCAGCTCGCCGGCGCGATCGGTGCGCAACGCATGAACGTCTTCTGCGGTTCGCAGCGGATGGTGCACCACCGGTCCTTCGCCCGCTTGAAACTCGAAGTCCAAGCCCATGGGCTCGAGCGGCAGCAGCAGATCGGCGAAGATGATGGCCGCGTCGACGCCCAGTCTTTCCGCGGCCGTGATGGTTACCTCGGCGGCCAGGTCGGGCTGCTTGCAGATCTCGATCAGCGTGTGGTGCTTGCGGACGTCGCGGTACTCCTGCATGTAGCGTCCGGCCTGGCGCAGGAACCACACCGGCGTGCGATCCACCGGCCGGCGCAAGCACGCGCGCACAAAGCGGCTGCCGTCGAACAGATTCTCCGGCGTTGGCGCCGCGATGTGGGTGGAATCCATACGCAGTCGATTTTAAAGCCGCTCCTCAAATGAGGGGCGGCGCGATCGGCGAGCCGGCAAATCAACCTGTTGCCAGATGAATTACGTCCCTGTTTTCCACGGAGCGCAGGCAGGCCTTCTCTTGTCAGAATAAGCAAGACGCGTCTTTTGCCCGATTTGAAACACCAGATCGCATCGTCAACCGGCGCAATCCCCCGATAGGCCCGTCCCATCGCGCCCTTCACAATTCGAACGACTAAAGGCCCAAGGAGCCTTTGTCATTGGACGCGCTTATCGGACCTCTCTTTCTTAGCCTCGGCGGAGCCATCAGCATTGTCGTTCCCAAACTGCACCTCGACGTGCGCACGCTCCTGGAATGGGCGATGTGGATGGTGCTTTGCGGCGGCCCCATCTTTCTGGCCATCCAATTCCTGATCGGCTGGAGATAAGTGCGGCGGCTAACCGTCAGGATTCCGGGGTCTCCCATTGCCCCGACGTCGCCGACTTGAAGACCGCGTCGATCGCCGCCATGTTCTCGATTGCGTCTTCGATTGGGACGGGAAGATCGGCGCCTTCCAGAACCGCGCGCGCGAAGGCGTCTCCCTGCTGCGCATATTGATCGCAGGCGGAAACAATCTCTGTGACAATTCCGCGACCCGTCACGTCGGAGCCGTCGTCGATGAACAGGCGCGCGGTGTTGCCCTGGGGCGCATTGAAGGGAATTTCAACCTCGATGCGCCCGCGCGTCCCCAGAAACTGCACGCGCTGGTAGTGAACCATCTGCGTGCTGCAAGTGAAGATGCAATGTCCGTCGCCGAAGTCCAGCAACGCCGAAGTGAGCCGATCGACGTGCGTGTCCGGATCGCGGTCGACAAGCCCCACCACCCGCGTCGGCGCCCGCCCGAACGCATGCCGCGCCACATGGATGCAGTAGCAGCCGATGTCGAGCAGCGCGCCGCCGCCGCACTCGACCTGGTTGCGAATGTTGGCGGGATCGGTGTTGTGATAGCTGAAGAAGCCGGCGACGGCGCGAAGTGCGCCGATGCGGCCTGCGAGGAGCAGCTCCTGCACGCGAATCCACTGCAGGTGCGTGCGAATCATGAAGGCTTCGCCGATCTTCACACCGGTGCGCGCGCGCACCTCGAGCAGTGTCCGCGCCTCGGCCGCCGTCATCGCGATCGGCTTCTCGCACAATACGTGCTTGCCGGCCTCGGCGGCTTTGATCGTCCACGGTACATGAAGCTGATTGGGCAGCGGATTGTAGACCGCATCGATTTCCTCGTCGGCGAGCAGTTCTTCATACGAGCCGTACGCTTTCGGAATCCCCAGCTTCGACGCCGCCGACTGCGCCTTGGCGAGGCTGCGCGAGGCAATCGCAACGACGCTGCAGAGCTCGCCCTTCTGCAGGCCCGGAATTACCTTCCTCAGCCCGATCGAAGCGGTGCTGAGGATTCCCCAGCGAAGTTTGGTCGACATGGAAGCGATGATAAAGCGCCGAGGCTCAGGCCCGAGAATAGGCCCTCAGGGGCTTCAAGCCCCGATCATTTTTGCGCTCTTTTCGGCACGACTGAAGAGGTTGCGGAAAAACTCGGGATTTCGGGTGAAATCCGTGGAACCTGCCCATCCGGGGCTAAAGCCCGCGATGATTCTGCTGGCTTTTTGCGGGGGTTAAAAACCCCCGCCTCCCTCCAGTTCGAGTTTTTCCGCAGCCTGTGAAGTCGTGCCCTGTTACAAAGCATTCAACCCGGGATTCGTCAGACGCTGCCTAGCCTCTGCGAGATGATGTCCGGCTTTTTTTGAGAGCCTTCCTAATTGAGATAGAGGAGAAGCGTGATGCCGACCTGCGTTGCGCCCACCAGCGCGAACCAGCGGGGCTGCTCGAAATCGGTGCGCGATCGCGAAGGCAGGGGAGACCGGAAGAGCAGCAGATCGGCGGCGTTCGAGAGATGGTCGGCCACTTCCTGGACCAGACCGGGAACGAGGCCCAGCACGATGAAGACGCAGGCCACCGTAACGCCCATGACTAGCTGAGTTGTGTTGATCACGAAACGATCTTACCGGGACCTCGTCGGTCGGGGCCAGCAGTTTCCGTGGCCGGAGATGCTGCGGGCGCCTTTGCGCCCAGACAAAAAACGGCCCCCGTTTTCGACGGGGGCCAAGTTGCCTTGGTTCTCTCGTGTTTCGAGAGCCTGGTTGGCGGCCCGGCGGAGGGGTAGTCCGCCTGGGCGCGGAAAAGAGCCTCGGGGGAGTGGCTGCGACGGTTTTGGGCCGCTCCGCACCGTGAAAAAAGGAACCTATCCTTGGGGAGGAGGAGTTCCCTGGGCCGCCAAACTGTTTTCCATCAACCGGATGCTCACGCTGCTGGCCTTGACTCGGGCCGGCTTGCCGTTTTCGTCGGTCGCGTTGGCCTGGTCGACTGCGTTGCCCAGGGCCACGGCGTGCATGCGGTAGACGGGAATCTGGTGTTCGGTCACGAGGTAGCGCTTCACCGCTTCGGCCAAGCGCTCCGACTTTTGAATGCCCATGCTGCCCGCTCCGGGAGCGTGGGCCGACAATTCGAGGATGTATCCCTGGTGGCCGGTCAGGTTGGCCGCAAGCTGGTCAAGTTGGCTCTTGGCGTCCTGGGACAGAATCGGTTCGCCGTTCTTGAACGGAATCTCCAGAACACTGACCTGCTTGTACTGGTCCAGCCCATTCACCGTGCCATTGAGCTGGTCTACGTGGTTGGCGGCGCTCTGGGCCGTCGAATTGGCCTGCTGCGCCTGCTGGCCGGCCGCAGTGGCCGCCTGGTTGGCTGCGTCGGCCGAAGATTGCGCCTTCTGGATGCCCGCCTGCGCCCGCTCGTCGACGTCCTTGATGTCGCGGGCGTTCTTGGCGTTCACTTCATCGAGTTCGTTGAGGCGATCCTTGAGGGGATCGATTTGACGATGAACCCATTTCTTCCGCGCGAACGGGTTCATGCGGCCCCAGAACCCCTCCTTCGCGTTCTGATTCGCGGTATTGCTGGACGACGAAGCCGCAGGGGAGGGCTGCATCGCGGAAGGAGGGGTGTTCTGAGTTTGATCGGTTGCCGGTGGCGTCTGTTGCGCCAACGCCGGTACCGAAAGGGCAGATGCCAGCAAGAGAAATCCGAGCCGGCTAGGGAACTGAAATCGGGCTAATGCACCGTAGGTCATAGGGGAGTGCTTCCTTATATTCCGTGATGCCGCACGAAAGATGCAGTGAGCGTTTCTTTCTGCTCGCCCCTTAGTTAGCAATGTCTTTGCCAAAGCCGGGAAGCCCGGACCGCGAGCGTAACTCTCGCCAAATGTGTATTTTGAGCCACTGAAGCCCGGGGAGAATCGGCGGCGCAAGCCAGGTGGGCCAGCGCACAGGATGTAATTCTTGCAGGAGAAAGTATTTTCTACCGGGTAAATCCCTCGCCGAACACCCTCGGGAGCTATTTCGCGGCCACGCCGACGATCCGGACTTCGGGGTAGGCGCCATCCCAGTCGGGCGAAACGCGATCGAAGATTAGCCTGAATTCCCGGCTGTCGCCGGGCTTGAGCGGCGCTGCCGAGACCGGCTCGACGTCGATATAGGGCTCGCGCGTCCGGATCAGCTTGAGAGGCTGCGTTTCGTTCTGCGTTACCTCGCGAGCAAAGTCGCGAAAGAGCACCTGGACGGTGACTCCGGTGACGGTGCGGCTGCCGGCGTTCTGGATGCGTCCGTCGAGGTAAGTGACCTTGCCGCCGGAGAAGCTCGTGGATTCGCTCATCTGGAATCCGGTGAGGGGTAGGTTCGCTGCATAGGCGTCGAGGGGCGCCGAGATCGGCGTCACCCTTACGCTGCCCGTGCCGCGCTGAAGCACCAGCACGGCCGCCGCGGCAGCCACCACGACCACCGCCGCGGCGACGGCCAAGGGCATCCAGTTGCGCTCCGGCCGCTCGGCCGTAGGAATCAATTGCGGGCCTGTGCTCACGAGCGGATTTTACACCCCCTGCCGATCGGGGACTTTTCCCTCGCCCCACCCCGAAGTTTCCCGGCCGAAGTTTCGCCGCATGCCACGATACGGGCAGCCTGTACACGGTTTGGGCTATCGCAAACGCAGAGAGAATTCGTCACACTTTTCTCCAGTCGTTCACTATCTGTCGAGCATCTCCGGGACACTTCCGGCGTCTAATTCGATTAGATACGGCAGGAGCCGCGGTCAACCCGACTCACGAGGATTGATAGACCTTGAAGGCATAGAAAGGCGAACGCAAATGCCGGGCCCTCTCCCAATCGTTCCCATTGAAACCAGGACGCCGATCGAGTCCTACGACAGTTTCAGCCGGTCCGCCGACCGCGCCTATCACGCGTTGACCATCGTCGCCATTCTGATCGTGCTCGGCAGCCTGTGGGTCTTTTGATTCGCCGATAGTGGCTCCACAGCAGCCGCGGCTCGGAGCTACGGAAGACCAGTGGATCGCGGCGGCGAGGCATCCGCTCTATATCGCCAAAAAATTGCGGATCATCTGCCGCCCACCCTCGGTCAATACGCTTTCCGGATGAAACTGAACCCCTTCGACAGGCAGGCTGCGATGGCGTAGGCCCATGATGACTCGGCCCTCATCGGCGGCCGGCGTGCTTGCGGTGATTTCGAGCTCGCCGGGAAGCGAAGCTTCCTCGACGATCAACGAGTGATATCGGGTGCAGGTGAGCGGCGTGGGCAAGCCCGCGAATACGCCCTTGCCGTCGTGCTCCACGCGGCTGGTCTTGCCGTGCATGATCTGTCGCGCTCGCACCACCTTGCCGCCGAAGGCTTCGCCGATGGCCTGGTGCCCCAGGCACACGCCGAGAATCGGAGCCTTCCCGGCCATGCGCTGGATGAGGGGAACCAGAATTCCAGCCTCGCGCGGCGTGCAGGGTCCGGGCGAAAGCACGATCCGCTCGGGCCGGCGCGCCTCGACCTCGTCGACCGTTAACTCGTCGTTGCGGTAGACCTCGATCTGAGCACCCAGCTCGCCCAGATACTGCACCAGGTTGTAGGTGAACGAATCGTAGTTGTCGAGAACGAAGACCATGGCGGAGTTCTCAGTTCACAGTTCGTATAGGAACAGGGACTAAGGGGCTAGGGACTAAGGGACTAGGGACTAGGGACTAGGGACTAGGGACTAAGGGACTAAGGGACTAAGGTAAGACGGATTCACAAAACAATCAGAGTTCAGAGTTCTCAGTTCTCAGCACCACGCAATCGGGGGGATGGTTCTGTTGTTCTTGTTCCCTTGTTCCCTTGTTCCCTTGGTCTCTTGGTCTCTTGGTCCCTTGGTCCCTTGACTTCTCAGCTCCCCAGTCCCTCAGTCCCTTTGTTCACTGTTTTCCAAACCGATACACCAACCCCATTGTGAACCCCAGGTTGTTTTGAAATGTCGAGCCGAACCCTGAGCCGAAATAATCGG
>JASHTH010000224.1 GCA_030040655.1 Acidobacteriaceae bacterium
TTCCTGGGACTCTTCATCACCGCGCGTTCGATGGAGTCTTTGCGGTGGAGGTCGTAGATGGCGAGCCGCTGGCTGAAAGCTCGACAAACGAAATACGCGGCATACGCGACGCTCTACATTCTTGTCACGATCGCCATCGTCGTGATCGTCAATATCTTCGCCAACCGCTATGACAAATCCGTCGACACGACCGCCAACAAGCGCTACAGCCTTTCCGAGCAAACGAGCAAGATCGTGAAGGGGCTCAAGCAAGGCGCCACGATCACCTATTTCAACCAGAGTACGCGCTTCCGCGAAGGCAAGGACCTGCTCGACGAATACGCGAACCTGTCGCCGCGAATCCGCATCGACTATGTCGATCCGGATAAGGATCCGCAGCCTGCCCGGGAGGCGGGGATTCGCGACTACGGCACGGCCGTGGTGCAGATCGGCAGCCGAAAAGAGACCGCCAAGAGTATGACGGAAGAAGGCATCACCGGCGCCTTCATCCGCGACCTGAAGAGCAAAACGCGCACCGTCTGCTTTGTCACCGGTAGCGGCGAGCACCAGATCGACTCAACCGACCGCGACGGGCTGTCACAGTTCAAGGACCTGCTGGCCAAGGACGAGTACGAGGCTAAATCGATCGACCTGTTGCAGAAGGCCGAAGTTCCCGACGACTGCACTACGCTGGTCGTGGCCGGCCCCACGCACGATTACCAGCAACCGGAAGTCGATGCGATCAAGAAGTATGTCGAAGATGGCGGGCGCGCGTTTTTCCTCCTCGATCCGCCGCTACAGTTCGGGCGCGACACGGTCGCGTCGAACGACGCGTTGACCGGCCTGCTTGAGAGCTGGGGCGTCACGCTGGACAAGGACCTGATCCTCGATCTCAACCCCATCGGCCAGCTTGTGGGCCTGGGGCCGCAGGTGGCGCTGGTCACCCAATATGGCTCGCAACCGATCGTGAGCCAGATGAAGGGCACGGCCGTCGGACTGCCGCTGGCGCGCTCGCTCGAGATCAAGGACACGGGAAAAGCCAGCGTGGAGAAGCTCTTTGATTCGTCCAACAGCAGCCTGGCCACGAACAATCTGAATTCCGCATCGATCAATCTTAACGACCCCAAGAACAAGAAGGGACCGATGACGCTGGCGGCCGGCGGCACCTACGACACGGGCAAACCGGACTCGCAGGGACGCTTTGTGGTGGTGGGCAGCTCGATGTGGATCGCCAACCGGTTTATCGGGTTCAATGGCAACAGCGATCTTGCGCTGAACACGGTGAACTGGCTTTCCTCCGACGAAGACCTGATATCGATTCGGCCCAAGCCGCAGGACGACCGGCGCATCACCATGACGCGTGCTCAGATGAACACCGTGCGCACGACGAGCCAATTTGGATTGCCGCTGGTGGTTGTACTTGCGGGCATCGCAGTGTGGTGGAGGCGCAGGTAGGAACAAGCCCGCGCGCGGCTTCGAGCCGATGCCAGAATTGCTATGAAATTTCGCGGCCTCATCATTGCCGTTGCGGTTCTTCTCGTTCTTGGCGGGCTGCTCTACTGGTCCAATCACCGCAAGCCGCCGGCGCAAAGCGTAGCTGCATCGTCCACGACGTCGCCGGCGATCCTCAAGATCGATCCGTCCGCCATCCAGCAGGTCACGCTCACACGGAAAGATAACGCTCCGGTTACGTTGGACAGGCAAGCTGCAGACGCTTGGCGCATTACCGAGCCGAAGCCCTTCAACGCCGATTCCGACGCCGTCTCCGGCATGCTCTCGACCTTATCCAGCCTGACCGCGGACCGCGTCGTGGAAGATAAGGCGTCCGATTTGAGACAGTACGGACTCGATCGGCCGTCGCTGCAGGTGCAAATCGAGTTGAAAGACCACAAGGAACGCCAACTGCTCTTCGGTGACGATACGCCCACGGGCGGCGATGTCTATGCCATGCTGCAGGGCGATCCGAAGGTCTATACCGTAGCCGGCTACAACAAGACCAGCGTCGACAAAGGCGCGAACGACCTGCGCGACAAGCGGTTGGTGACCATCGCGCCGGACAAGGTCAGCCGCGTCGATCTGCGCGAGAAGGGCGAGGAGATCGAGTTTGCGCGCATCAAAGACGGCTGGCAAATTCTGAAGCCGGAGCCGTCGCGCGCCGACAGCTTTGCGGTCGATGAATTCGTGCGCACGGTCGCGGATGCGCGAATGGATCTTACGGGTGGCTCCGGTGAGGAAAAAAACCAACCCGCGGCGGAGTTCGCGAAGGCAGCTCCGGTTGCGACGATCGCTTTGACCGGAGATCAAGGAACGCAGACCCTGACCGTCCGCAAAGACAAGCAGGACTATTACGCCCAGTCCAGCGCCGTTGAGGGCGCCTACAAAGTGGGCGCTAACGTCGGCACCTCCTTCGACCAGGGCCTTGATGACTTTCGCAACAAAAAGCTCTTCGATTTCGGCTTTGAAGAGCCCAGCAAGATCGAGCTGCATCAAGGAGCAAAGTCCTGGTTCCTTTCGCGCAGCGGAAACGACTGGTGGTCGAACGGAAAGAAAATGGACAATTCCAGCGTGGAAGCGCTGGTCGACAGTCTGCGCGATCTGAGCGCGAGCAGCTTTCCCAACTCAGGTTTCTCCAGCGCGGACGTGGATGCGACCGTGACTTCGAGCAATGGCAAGCGGATCGAAAAGGTCCTGATCTCCAAGGCGGGCAGCAACGATATCGCGAAGCGCGAGGACGAGCCGGAACTCTATCAACTGAGCGCATCGGCGGTCGACGCTGTCACGCGTGCGGCCGATGCCATCAAGGCGGCGCCTGCTGCCGGCAAATAGCGCCCGGTTAAAGCGTCCCTCACACCCTTGCGGCAACAACAAAGACGCCGCAAGGATGGGGCACCCAGGTCCTTCGATCCGCGCCCTTCTATCTGCCCAGGAACTGCTCCAACGTTGAAATCTCTCTATCGGCGCGGTCCATGTAGTCCTTCGCGGCCTGCAGATCGTTGCGGTCGAGGGCGCTGTTGGCTTCGCGCAGATCGCTGTTCATGCGATTCATCGCTGCCAGAATATCGCCGCGGATATCCAGGCCCTGCGCCTGTTGCTGGCTGCGAATTTGCTGCACGCCCTGGCGCGCCGCATCGGCCCGTGCGTCGAGGTTCGCGTAGCGATCGTGTGAGTCGCGTACCTCCTGCGGCGAAGGTCCCGCCGGCGCCGGCGGAGCGGAGGGCTGAGAAGCGGCAGAAGCCGTGGAGGATGCTGCCGTCGCAGCCGGTTTCTTAAGCTGTGCGCGAGATGGAGGAGCCGCAGCGCCGCTCGCTTGGCTTGCCGGCGGCGCCGGCGTTGTCGACGGTGTTGCCGTGGCTAGTGGATTGGGCCGCGACGCATCGGCGGCCTGCTGAGCCGGCTGCATGGCGCTGCCGGCATCGGGAGCGGCCGCCGGCGCTTGCGAGTCGGTCGTCGCTGCGGCCTGCTTTTGGCCGGCGTGAGTGGAGAAGACGCGCGGAAGCAGCGCGAAGGCTAGAACGACGGCAATGACAGCCGCCGCCGCTCCCAATCCAATCCATAGGCCGCGACGGCTCTTGCCCGAGGCCGGCGCGGCTGCCGAAGCGGCGGCGACGGCCGGAACCGGGGCAAATCCCGGAGATGCCACTGGCTGGGGCGCGGCTGGCGCAGCCACAGGCGCCGCCTGTTGCGCTCCATGAGGTTCGCGCAGAGACTTCAACGCGTTGCGAAACTCCTCGGCGGTCTGGAAGCGACCTTCCGGAGCCTTGACCATCGCGCGAAGCACGATATTGTTCAACTCCGCGGGCAGCGCCGGGTTCACCTGCGCCGGCGGCGTAGGCGCCTCATTGAGCTGCGCATTGAGCACGCTGTATGAGGTCTCGGCCTGGAACGGCTTGCGGCCGGTCAGCATCTCATAGAGGGTCACGCCGAACGAATAGATGTCGGAACGCGCATCGACCGTTCCGCCGCGCACCTGCTCGGGCGACATGTAATACACCGACCCCATGGTCGTGCCCGGCCGCGTCAGTTGCATGTCGTTGGCCGACTTGGCGATGCCGAAGTCCATCAGCTTCACCACTCCGTGCGCGGTGATCATGATGTTGGCCGGTTTGATGTCGCGGTGCGTAACGCCGCGGCCGTGCGCATAGCTCAGCGCCGCGAGCACCTGCGTGGAATAATCCAGGATCTTGTCCAGCGAAAGTGCCGACTGCGACGCCATCTTCTCCAGCGTCGTGCCCTCCACAAACTCCATCACCATCACGAACTGGTTCTGGAACTGGAACGCAGTGCGCAGTTGCGCGATGTTGGGATGCTCCAGGCCGGCCAGGGTGCGGATCTCGGCCATGAAACGGGCGGCGAGATCCGTCTCCGACGCAAAGTCGGGAAGCAGGATCTTCATCGCTTCTTCGCGATTGGAGATGATGTTGCGCACCTTGTAGACGCGGCCCATGCCGCCCGTCCCAAGGAGCGCCAGGACTTCGTAATCGCCGACGCGGTTGCCAACCTCTAACGCCATAGTGTGCCTCTTTCGCTACGCCATTTTCAGGGGTGCCGTGGACGTTCCTACGGGTATAGCTACTGCACTCTCGCTGCGGGAAAAAGCGTCGAGTCTGCTGCCCGCCGTCGAACGGCAACGTCTCTGAAAATGCCGCAAAATATCCTGGGAGATGTGAAGCCAGCGGTACTGCCGAACGCCAAGAGTTTACTCTAAAGCCGCGCCGGCAGCCCAGAGAATTCCCAACCTCCGTATTCTCCTTGTATCGTTGCCGAGCAGCCGCTTCGCCGGGCGCCGCCCGGACTCGGATGGAGCGGACCCCTTGAGCGGCCCCACAGTTGCTATGCCTCTCCAGCCAATGAAGGCGAGTGGTTCTTTCCTTAAGAGCGAGCCACCATGAGTGCTATCCCAAGCTCGGCAAAGCAACTGCGGAACCGGCTTAGAATTTATAGGAGATGCCCAGCAACGGCGTCGGCCGGCTGCGCAGGCCCGTGTTGTTCAGCTGCACCAGAACGTTGCCCGAGAGCACCAGGCTTCCGAGAGGCCGCCACTTGAAGCCGCCGCTGAAGTTGTTGATGGTGTAACTCGTGTTCGAAACGGTGCTCGATTTCAGAGTGAGCGAAGTACTCGCGTAAGGCGGGCTCGTTCCAGGTCTCTCGTCGAGCAGATTATTCAACGCTATATTGGATGTTTCCACCTTGGGAGTATTGAGGTATTGGTTGCCCAGCAGGTCCGCGGCCAGCGTAAGGCGCTTGAAGGCGGCCCAGTCGGCGCCGAAATCGTACTGTACGCCGCCCGGCAGATTCTGGTTGCCGTGTGGCGTGTCGGTCGGGTTGTCCAGTTCGGATGCCGTATTCCACTGGTAGCCGATCTTTACATGGGGCGAGAACCGCTGCAAGTACGAGTAGGAGAGATAGGGATTGAAGCCCCAGGCGCCGGCCCCCAGCAGGTTGAGATCGTTGCCCGTAGGAGTTCGCAGGCTCATGGCCGCGGCGAATGTGGCGTGCTCGCCGGAGAATACCTGGTATTTGCCGTTGAACAGCATGTCGCCCAGGCCCGACGCGGAGCCCGAATTGCTTTGAATCTGGGGAGTGTAGGGGCCAAACAGCAAAGCCGTATTATTCGCGTTGACGATGTAGGATTGCGGACTTAGCGTCCGCGCTCCCAGCGAGATCCGCTCGATCGGCAAAATCACAGACGCATCGATTCTGTTGGTCAGGCCGACAGTGCCGACAATCGTATACTGATTGATTTTGAAGGACAGATCGGTATTTTCCTGAGTGTAGGTATTGCTGATCGCGACTTGATTGTTCGTGCCCGGCACATAGGCGGTCTGCACGTAACCGAACGGCAAACTACGAAGAGACAATCCGTCGATATTCG
>JASHTH010000225.1 GCA_030040655.1 Acidobacteriaceae bacterium
CGGAAGCGAGAAGAACTGCGACCGGACCGGGATTCCCGTCACCTCGGCGTTGCGGAACCATCGCGCCGCGGAAGGAAAGTTGACCGCAGCGGCCTGCACGCGCTTGCCGACCAGTCGATTGGCAAAACCGGGCATGGCGTTGGGTTCGAAGGCCATGGCTGGGACTTTGGCGAGCAGCGCCGCGGCCATCGCCGGTCCGGAGGCATACCCGCCCACGCCGAAGACCACGCCGGGCCGGAACTCGCGGATGAGCGCGCGGCAGGCAATGAGACTGCGCGGCAGGGCCGTGAGCGTTCGCATACGCGTGAGAAGCGAAACATTTTTGAGCGGGCCGACTTCGATGAAGCGCAGCGCAAAGCCCGCCTCCGGAACGAGTCGCGTCTCCATGCCGCGCCGGGTTCCGACAAAAAGCACCTCGGCGTTGTGCTTGGCGACCAATTCTCGCGCCACAGCCAGCGCGGGAATGACGTGGCCGCCGGTGCCGCCGCCGGCAATTAGAACTCGGAGCTCATCCAAAGGGTTGCTCCACACAACGGCTGCTCCATGCAATGGTGTTCCAGGTCTCCGACGGCATGAATTCGTACCAACGATCAAGCATTCCCAGGTCCCAAAACACGGATCTCCACGCCGCAAACCAGGACCCGTTCACGGAGACCCCGGACCTGGGGCACCCAGGTTTGGTACACATTCATGCGGTCAGAGCCCTAGTCGATTTCCCGGGTGAGATTCAGCAGAATGCCGACACTGGCCAGCATGAAGAACAACGACGTTCCCCCGGAGGAGATGAACGGCAGCGGAATGCCCTTGGTGGGCACCAGCGAGAGCACCACGCTCATGTTGAAGAAGGCCTGCAGAACGATCGTTGCCGTGATGCCGAAGGCGGCCAGGCGGGCGAACGGGTCGCGCGACTTCAACGCGACTCTCATGCCGCGCACCGCCAGCACGACGAACAGCAGCAGGATGGCCATGGCGCCGATGAAGCCCAGCTCCTCGGCGATGTTGGCGTAGATAAAGTCCGTAGGCACTTCGGGCAGGTAGAAAAGCTTCTGCACGCCCTCCATGTAGCCGCGCCCGGTAAAGCCGCCCGTGCCCACGGCGATGAGCGACTGGTTGATGTGAAAGCCGGCGCCTTGAGGGTCCGATTCGGGATTGAGGAAAACGAGCATGCGCTGCCGCCGCCAGGCCACCATGAAGAGCAGCGAGGCCAGCACGGGCAGCGATGCGGCAATCCCCGCGAACAGAAACTTCCATTCCATTCCGGCCAGCACCAGCATCATCGCGGTCACGCCGGCCAGCACCAGCGCGGTGCCGAGGTCGGGCTGGCGGAGGATGAGGACGATGAAGACCAGCGGCATCACCATGCCGCGCAGCAGCGTGCGCTTCCAGTCCTTCATCTCATCGAGACGATTGTGCAGGAACCACGCCAGAAAAAGCACCAGCACGGGCTTGGCGATCTCCGATGGCTGAAAGGTGAAGAAGTCGCCGAAGCGGATCCAGCGATGGGTGTTGTGCGAGTTGCGGAAGAAGAAGACCATGACCAGCAAAATGGTGGTGACGCTGATGGCGGGATAGATGAAGCGCGGCGAGTTGTAATGGCGGTAGCCGACGCGCATGAGCACCACCATGGTCAACACGCCGGCCAGCGCCCATGCGGCCTGCTTGCCGACGAAAGTGTAAGGCGAGTGGTAGCGGGCTTCGGCGACCACGGCCGAGGCGGAAAAGACCATGGCCAGCCCGGCCACGATCAGCAGCAGCGTGGTAAAGAAGATCCATTTGTCGACGCCTACACGCTTTGCCATACCTTCCATCCCCGCCATTCTTCAACGAGCTCTTTGAAGACGCGGCCGCGGTGCTCATAATTTTCAAATTGATCGAAGCTGGAACAAGCCGGAGCCAGCAGCACCACCTCGCCGGGATGCGCAGCGGCTGCGGCCGCGTTTACCGCTTTTTCCAGGGTTTCGCAGGAGTGGATCGAAACCACCCCACGCAGGTGCGCCTCGATCTTTGCCGCCGCGGAGCCGATGGTGTAGATGGCGCGGGCGCGCGCGCGCAGCAGGCCGGAAAGCGCGGAGTAGTCGGAGTTCTTGTCCTTGCCGCCGAGGATGAGATGAACGCCCGAGGGAAATGCCGCCAGCGCGCGAGCCGTGGCGTCGACGTTGGTGGCCTTGGAGTCGTTGTAGAACTCCACGCCGTTGATGGTGGCCACGAATTCCAGGCGATGCTCGACGGCGCGGAACTTTTCGATGGCGCTGCGAATGGCTTCGGGCGCGGCGCCGGCAAGGCGCGCGGCGCACGCCGCGGCCAGCACGTTCTCCACGTTGTGCTCGCCCTTGAGCGGAATGCCGCTCAACGGCATCACGGTCTCGGCCGGGGAATCCTTGGACAGGCGAAATTGAATGAACCCATCCTCGGCCCACGCGCCTTGCCCGACCGGGTGTTCGAGCGAGAACCAGTGCACCTTGGCCACCGAACGCGCGGCGGCGGCGGCGGCGCGCACGTTGTCGGCGTTCAGCACCACGCCGTCTTTGTCAT
>JASHTH010000226.1 GCA_030040655.1 Acidobacteriaceae bacterium
GTGGTGAGGGGATTAAGGAATAGGTTTGGAAAGGCCGTCTTTTCATGGCATAACTGCGTTGTCGAGACGTGGTCGATGCCGAGGAGAGGCGGCCTTTCTGATGACAGAGTGTAATCAAGAAACGTTCCGGTTTGCAGCCCATTTTTCTCGCCGCGTGGAAGCGGGGTTCAGCGCCGGTCAAGTGTCCAGCGAGGGCGGGGCGCTGCTGTTGCGCGAGGTAGATGGGAAGATCAACCTGCTGGGGCGTCTGGCAGCCTGCTTCAGCGACGGTCGCGACCCGGAGCGCATCGAGCACACCGTCGGTGAGATGCTGGCGCAGCGCATCTACGGTCTGGCGCTGGGCTACGAGGACCTGAACGATCACGAGCAGCTGCGCAGCGATCCGCTGATGGGGGTGCTGAGCGGCAAGCGGGAGATGGACGAGCCGCTGGCCGGCAAGAGCACGCTGAACCGTTTGGAACTCAGTGGCCGCACCCTGCGCTATCACAAGATCCGTTACTCGGCCGAGGCCATCGACCAGCTGCTGGTGGATATTTATCTGGAATCGCAGGCCACCCCGCCCGAGCGCGTGGTGCTCGACCTGGACGCCACCGACGTGCCCATCTACGGCCATCAGCCGCAACGGTTCTTCCACGGCTACTACGACAGCTACTGCTATCTGCCCTTGTATATCTTCGCCGGCGACCAATTGCTGCGCGTGCGTCTGCGCCCGTCCAACCAGGACGCCAGTGCCGGTGCGGTGGACGAAGTCCGATGCCTGGTGGAACAGATCCGGCGCCGCTGGCCGAACGTGCAAATCGTTCTGCGCGGCGATTCCGGCTTCTGCCGCGAGGCGCTGATGGGCTGGTGCGAGGCCCACCGGGTCGATTACCTGTTCGGCCTGCAGCGCAATCAGCGCCTGGCAAGGATCATCGGCGCCCAGATGCACCAGGCGCACATGCTGCATCAAAGCTCGGGCAAAGCCGCTCGCCTCTTCGCCGAGTTCACTTACCGCACCCACAAGAGCTGGTCGCGCGCCCGCCGCGTGGTGGCTAAGGCCGAATATCTGGACAAGGGCCAGAACCCCCGCTTCGTGGTCACGTCTCTATCGGCTGAGCAGTGGCCGGCACAGGACCTATATGAAAAGTTCTACTGCGCCCGCGGCGAGATGGAGAACCGCATCAAGGAACAAATGTGCCTGTTCGCCGACCGGCTCTCCACCGAGGAGATGAAAGCCAACCAGCTCCGGCTCTACTTCTCCGCGCTGGCTTACACCCTGGTCGAGGCCCTGCGCCGCCTGGCCCTCAAAGGCACCGAGTGGGCCGAGGCTCAGGTCGACACCCTCCGCCGCAAGCTGTTTAAGATCGGCGCCATCGTGCGCATCAGCGTGCGCCGCATCGTGCTCCGGATGAGCTCCGCCTATCCCTGGAAAGACATCTACGCGCGCGCCCTCCACGCCCTGCGCTGTTGAACCACCGCATTCGCCCAGGACAACTTACTTTTCCAACTCGGCTGAACGGATCGGCGCGGCCAGACCATGCCCAAAATCCAAGCCCAGCGCCAACAAAGCTCCCGCTCCACCCCGCCACAGCCGCGCCCCACGGCGCCGCCTCCGAAAAATTCCCCCAAACTCGCCGACCTCACCAGAAACGCAATCAGAAATCAGCGCATGTGAGAAATGCAGGCTAGCACGAAATCAGGTCAGTTTCGCCGTCGCGAGCTATAACCACACCCAGCCGCTGGTGATCGATCCGGTGCTGGTGTACTCAACGCTTCTCGGCGGCAGCGGCGGCAGCGGCAGCCCACCGAGTGGCGATCGAGGCAATGGAATCGTTGTGGATTCTGCCGGCGATGTGTATGTAGTGGGAACGACTTTTTCTTCAGATTTCCCGCTCTCAGCCACTGCTTTCGAGTCGCAGAACGCCGCCCCGGTGGCGGATGGTTTCGGAACGGTTTTCGTGTCGGAGCTGAACCCCACCGGAACAGCGCTGATCTATTCAACCTACCTTGGAGGTTCCGGCGGAGATCTCGGCTACGCCATCGCGCTGGACTCGTCGGACAACGTGTACGTTGCCGGGGCAACGTACTCGACGGATTTTCCGGTGACCTGCGGGGCGATGCAGACCGTGAATCCCACCGCCACGCCCGGCGCGACCGTGGGCTTTGTCACCAAGCTCAGCCCAACAGCCAACGCTCTCGTTTACTCCACGTTTCTTGGCGGCCGGGGCAACAGTCGCACCCCCCTAGGCCTTGGCGACGCCGTTCAGGCGGTTGAGGTGGACGCGAACGGCGATGCCTACCTCACCGGATATACCGCATCGCCGAATTTTCCCACGACAGCGGGAGCATTCCAACCAAAGCTCACCGCGCCAGCAGGCAATTTCAACGCGTTCGTAACCGAGCTCAATGCTACGGGCACGGCGGCGGTCTACTCCACGTTTCTTGGTGGAGAGTCCACGTACTCTCCTGAAAAGGGAGCGCAAGGCGACTACGGGAATTCAATCGTGATTGACGGCTCCGGAGACGCGTTCGTGGGCGGGAGCACAACTTCGGCCAATTTTCCCGTGACGGACGGAGCATTGCAGGATACCATCAGCGGCGCGCAGTCAGGCTTCGTTACCGAACTCAATCCTGCCGGGACCGCCGAAGTATTTTCGACATTTCTCGGGAACAATGCCTCGGTGCAGGCCATCGCGCTTGATTCCGATGGCTACGCAAATGCAACTGGCATCGCCAGTGGCTTTCCGGTGACCTCCGGTGTGCTTGAGGGATCGGGCTCACAGATGGCAGAGCATTGCCAGACGAGCGAAGCAGTCATTATCCAGACTTGTTCCTTTGTGGCTAAGTTCAGCCAAAATGGTTCGAGCTTAGAATTTGCTACCTATCTGGAGGGACTTGACATAACGGCGAACGCGCTGGCCGTAGATGGCGCCGGGAACATGTACATCGCCGGAAGCACATCGAATTCGAACTATGGAATCTTTGGAGGGTTCCAGGCGACACCGGATGCGCTTGGCGTAAACACTGAAAACGGCTCTGCAGGCTTCCTGGTGAAGTTGAGCGCCGACGCAACCGTCCTCAACTATGCCACGCTCATCGGCGGTGGCACGGTGAATGAAGGGAATTATGGAAAACTCGCGCAAGCCACAGCGCTGGCTCTCGATGCCAATGGGAATGTCTATGTCACTGGCGTGACGGGTACGACAACCTTCCCCACCACCAGCGGAGCTTTTCAGACTGTCAACAACAACCCCATGGGGGGGAATGCATTCATTACCCAATTCGCGCTGGCTGCGGAGGATAACCAGACCACTTATCCCGTGTCGACAGGACCGGTGTACACACTTTCATTCGGTTTCTCGGCCAGCGCTTGTTATTCTCTTGGTCCAGGTTTTGATCAGTACGCCTTCTACCTTACCTACAATTGGGGCCTGCAATGGCCATCGGGAGCGCTCCCGCCAACCGGGGAAATTACCATTACAAACGACGAAGTCCCAGATTCGAGTTACTCGTTCCCGGTATCGGATTACGAGGATTCGGTGACGCTGCAATGTAGCATCGAGTGCGATCCCCCGCCCAGCAAAGTTGACTACACCGTGAGCTACCCTGGCGACACGCTCTACGAACCATCTACGCTGTCGGGAGCAATCGACGTCGAAAGCTGCTCTTCCGGCTCCTCCCTGCCGCAGCGTGGCCAAAGGCAATCGCCGCGGCTCAGAAGCCCGCTGCGACCAGGTTCGTGGCTATCGCAGAGCATAGGATCTCGCAGTTCACTGGAGGATCGTGCCAGTGTTCAGCGGCCGTTCGTTGGCCCGAAGTTCCCCCTGCCGCCACGTCCCCCGATCTCCGCCGGGCGGCACGCTCTGCCTCAGGACCAGAGCCGGACGGTCCCCGGCTGCGTAACCGGAGCCGGACCGCTGCTGACGATACGCGCGACTGCCGCGTCCCGGGCGTACGGAGCTGCCAATCCGAATTTCACCTACACCGTGACCGGGCTCAAAAATGGCGATACGGTCACCGTGAACATTACCACGACGGCGACGCCGTCTTCGCCGGTTGGCTCGTATCCTCTTACCATCGCTGCAACGGGCGCAAACGTAAACAGTTACTCAATTAGGGCGATTCCTTCCACGCTGACGGTCGCACCTGCTGTGCTGACCGTCACGCCGAATGAAGCGTTCCAACTTGAAGGCGCGGCGCTCCCGCACCTCAGCTACACGATTACCGGATTCGTCAACGGCGATCCGCCAAGCGTGATCAGCGGGCGGCCCATTCTGACTGTCTCCCGACAAGGCGAGGGAGGTGGACCGATCACGGGCGCTCGCGGAACTCTTAAGGCCGAAAACTATACCTTTCAATTCGGCCAAGCGTATCTGTACGTCTTCTGGCCGGCCAGAGCCGGATCCGTCAACGTCGGCACGGCAGTCAGCACGGGTTTTGGCTTTGGTCCCCCACCCAACCCCGCGGTGAACGGAAGAGCGCTCACCGATGGGGCGACACGAGGGGTCTTTTCTAATGCATCCATCACCTGGGGCAATGCAAACTACACGTTCACACCCACGGCTCCGGGCCTGTGGAACGGTGCGTTCGAGATATTCGGCGTGAGCTCTCCCTCGAACACGATTCTTGCAATTCCCATGTCCGGCCTGGGGAACGGCCCGCAACTCGCCTTCGATCCCGGCACGCTCACACGGGTAACTCCTTCTCGCGCCGCCGCGTTTTACAGCCCGCAGGCCTTAGCCGTCGACGAGAGCGGAACGCTCTACGTCGCCGATGCGATCTCGAATCGGATCGTCAAGTTTGTCGGCCAA
>JASHTH010000227.1 GCA_030040655.1 Acidobacteriaceae bacterium
CGACTCAAGTTTAGCGACTTCGGGATACGGCGACTCAGGAATTGCTATAGTCCAGCAAAGTGTCCCGAATCTTCCGGCTGAAACCGGTGTGCGATTGTGCCGATAGTGTTCAGGCGCGGCACTCGTCGCGTGCTCTTCCTTCCAGGTGCGATGAAGCCCACCCTTGAACTCTCGATGATCGTAAAAGACGGCGCGCAGGTTCTGGCGCGATGTTTGAGGAGTGTCGAGCCGCTTGTCGACCGCATCGTCGTCGGCGACACCGGCTCGGCCGACGAAAGCGCGGCCATCGCGCGGAGCTTCGGCGCCGAGGTGATTGCGGTTCCGTGGGAAGACGATTTCTCCCGCGCTCGCAATTGCGTCCTCTGGCATCGCAAATGCGACTGGATCCTGGTGCTGGACGCCGACGAGATGCTCGATGCCTCGGGCGGCGCGCAAATCCGCCAGCTGATCGAAGCGCAGCAACTTTTCGCTTATCACAATCCGCGCTGGAACTACATGCGCGACGCGAGCACGCGGCTCGGCTTCCAAGCAGCGAGACCGAATCCGATTGTGCTCGAGGAGTCGAGGTCTTATCCCGCCTATGTGCCCCTGCCCACCACGCGGCTGTTTCGCAACCATCCCGGCATTTTTTACGAAGGCTGCGTGCATGAGACGGTAACGCGGCGGCTGGCTACGCTTGGCCTGGCGACGGCGCGCGCGGAGTTCATCGTTCACCACTTTGGCCACGCCGAAGATGCGGATGCGGAGCGGCAAAAGAAGAACAATCTGTATCAGGCCCTGGGAGAGATGAAGCTCCAGGCCAACGCAAACGATGCGCAAGCGTACATCGAAATAGGATTGGCGGAGCTCGAAAACGCGCGCCGGCCGGCGGTTGCGCTGTCGCATTTTGAACGCGCCTGCGAGCTGAGCCCGCAGTCGGCGGTTGCATGGCTCTTTGCCGGCGCTTGCCTGGTCCGGCTGATGAAGCTGCCCGAAGCGCTGCAGCGGCTGGACCGGGCCGCGAAGCTGGGACTGCGCAATGCGGTCTTTTTCCAGACGCTGGGAGACGCGCACTTTCATGCCGGCCGCCATGGCGAAGCTCGCGACGCCTACGCGCAAGTGGCGGCACTGGGCGATGCGTCTCCGCTGAGCGAGGCCAAGCGGGGCGCATGCGAGGTTTACCTTGGATCAGCCGCGGAGGGGATCCGGCGCATGCAGCAAGCGGTTGCCGATGCTCCGCAGTTCGCCGAGCTCTACGACATGCTAGCCGCGAGCGCTCTGCTGGGTGGCGACATTGAGTTGGCGGCGCGAACGGCCGAAGCGCGGCTCCGCTTCGGCCACCTGACAGACTTTCATGCGCAACTGGCGGCGCTGTTGCAGGCGCAAATGAAAGAGCAGAGGCCAAGCGAAGCACCGTGCGAAGACCGGGAGACGTCCAAGCTTGCGTGCCAGATTTCGCCTTCTTAGGTCGATGATCGTTTGTACTTGTACCGCTTGGGTGACCCATCCTTGCGGCGCCTTTGTTTTTGTCGCAGAGGTGGGAGGGGCACTTGGCAGTGTCTACGGCGGCTCCAAGATTGATATTCCATCTCAGCTTTTTGCCAGGGTCGCCGCTCCTTGGGGTCGCGTCGACTCGGCTGATCCGGCTCCGGAGAGCATCTATCTTGGAACCGCTATAGCGAGTCGAAAATGCGGCGGATGAGGCCTGAAAAGCGGCCCTCAGGGGCTAAAGCCCCGATCTTTTTTTGCACTCTTCTCGGCACGACTGAAGTCGTGCCCTGTTACAGGGCACGCAACGGGGATTGGCCCGACACTGCCTAGGGCCCCGGACTCTGAAACTGCGAGTTTGCAGGTCGCGCCGGCGGAACGTAATCGACGAGTGTATCGACAGGCTGGCGGGCGGCCCAGGCGATGCCGCGCAACAGCATCTGCTGGATCTGATAATTGGAGAAATTCGCATACTCGTGGCCCTGCATCCACACAAAGGCGCGAGCCGGCTTGCCTCCATTCAACACATGCTCATAGGTCCAGATTTGCGGGACGACCTCGCCCTTGTGAGAGCCGGCGCTGGGGGTACCGGGGATGACGGCGGTGGCGAGAACGTCGATGCCGGGGTCGTGAGCCCAGGTCATGTTGAAGAAGGCCTCGTCGAAGAGGACGATATTCGACATGCCTTTCATGATCGGGTTGCTGGTTTCGACAACGGTGTAAGAAATGGGCGCACCTAACGTGTAGTTGACCTCGCCGTGCTTTTTCGCGCCGCCGACCAGCGTAGCGAAGTAATCCGGATCGGGGCCGCAGAGCGAGTCGTGGAGGCTGACCAGGCCGCCACCGCGCCGGATGTACGCTTCCAGCGCAGTTTTCTCTTCCGCCGTGAGGTAGCCGGCGTCGCCCTTGTAGATAATGACGACATCGGTGTGGGCGAGATCCGCGGCGGTGGGGGCATGAAGGGCTCCGTCGACCACGGCCCCGTGTGCGGTGAGAAGCTTGCTCCAGTCGGCGAGGAACTGCGGATAGTCGTGCTGGCCGGCGTAGTGGGACTTGAGCCCGGCCCAGATGTAGATGTGCATACCCATGGGATTCTGATCCCACGGACGCGGCGCCTGCGCAGTGGACGCGCGGGACGAAGCGCTTGGCGATTGCGCCGCTAACCAGCCCGAAGCTGACAATAGGGCGATGGCTAACAGGCAGGCGAGAGTTCGCCGGGATCGAATCCATGGTCCCGATTGGCGCATTTTGGCGTGCGGAACCTGCATGGGAATGGCGCGCGAAAGCCAGTATACAGGCGGCGCACGCCAACTATTCGAACAGTGTCGGCTGAGCCGGCTCTTCCTCGGGCGTGGTGAAGTTGCTCAGGCCCACGCCGACGAGCCGGTAGCGTTGCTGCGGGCTCAGCCCAACGCGCTCCCGCAGGGCCAGCGCAATGCCGGTCAGCTCATCGCATGACGCCGGAGGCGACGGCGGGGTGAAGCTCCGGCTCAGGATTTTGAACTCGCTGGTCTTCAACTTGAGGACCACGGTTCGCGCCACCCGAGACTCTTTCCTTGCGGCGGACCAGGTCATCTCCGCGAGGCGGCGGATCAACGGCCCGGTTTCCGACAGCAGCACATCCTGCTCGAAGGTATCTTCCGACGATACGGATTGCGCCGGCCTATCGGGAGTCACCGGACTCTCATCGATTCCACGCGCCAGCTCATAGAGGCGAAGACCGTGACGGCCGAAGCGTTCTTCGAGCGGCTGCAGGCCGAGAGCGCGAAGATCGCCGACGGTGCGCACGCCAAGCTTTTCGAGATTCGCTTCCGTCACTTTGCCCACGCCGGGCAGCCGGCCGACGGGAAGCGGAGTGAGGAAGGACGAGACCTCTTCGGGCTGAATGACAAAGAGGCCATCCGGCTTGCGCCAATCCGAGGCGATCTTGGCCAGGAACTTGTTCGGCGCCACGCCGGCCGAAGCGGTCAGATGTAATTCCTCGCGAATCTGCTCGCGAATGGCGCGCGCCACGCGCGTGGCGGTGGGCAGGCCGGTCTTGTTCTCCGTGACGTCGAGATAGGCTTCGTCGAGCGAGAGCGGTTCGATGAGATCGGTGTGCCGTTTGAGGATTTCGCGAACCTGGCGCGAGACGGCGCGATAGCGCGTAAAGTCCGGCGGGATGAAGATCGCCTGCGGGCACAATCGTTCCGCGCGAACAGCGGGCATGGCCGAGCGGACGCCGAAGCGCCGCGCCTCATAGGAGGCCGCGCAGACAACGGAGCGGCTTCCGCGCCACGCCACTACCACGGGCCTGCCGCGCAGTTGCGGATCGTCGCGCTGCTCGACCGAGGCGTAGAAGGCATCCATGTCGATGTGGACGATTTTGCGGATGGTCATTTCGGCACGCGACCGCAAACGGAGATGCCCGCTGCCGTTCTATGCTAAATGCTGCATTCCCAGTTGTTGAGCTTCGGGATAGGATCGGTTTTGGTCAGGGGCCCGGCCGGATCGGATGAATCGGGAAAAACGCGAAGATCGGGCTGAAAAGCATCCCTCAGGGGCTAAAGCCCTCCCGTACGTTGAGCCCTTCTTCGGCTCGACTGAAGAGGTTGCGGAAAAATTCCTAGGATCGGTTTCTCGCGGGCTGAAGCCCGCGAGAAAAATCAAAAACAAAGGACTTGTTCGGCACGGCTAAAGCCGTGCCGTTTCAAAACCGCTCGCAGAGCGAGTTTTTCCGCAACCTGTGAAGTCGTGCCCTGACATTTGTCCCATTGAGGCCGATGGAGAAGCGAGCGCAAAGAGGCACGTTATGCCGATCAAGACCATCATCGAGCCGTTTCGCATCAAAAGCGTGGAACCAATCCGCTGGACGACGCGAGAGCAGCGAATGGAGCTGCTGCGGCAAGCGCACTACAATCTCTTTCTCCTTCCCGCCGACGATGTGCTGATCGATCTGCTCACCGATTCCGGAACCGGCGCCATGTCGACGCATCAGTGGGCCGCGGTCATGGAGGGCGATGAGAGCTATGCCGGCAGCCGGAGCTTCGAGCGATTCCGCCGCTCCATCCAGAATGTATTCGGCTACAAGCACGTGATTCCCACGCACCAGGGACGCGCCGCCGAGCGCATCCTGTTCGGCGTGACGTGCAAGAAGGGCGACGTGGTTCCCAACAACACTCATTTCGATACCACGCGCGCCAACGTGGAGTTCACTGGCGCCGAAGCTGTCGATCTGCTCGTCCCGGAGGGCCGCCAGCCGGCGCTGGCGCATCCGTTCAAAGGCAACATGGATGTGGCTGGGCTCGAGAAGCTGATTGGCCGGGTGGGCCGGGAGCGAATTCCGCTCGTCATGCTCACGGTGACCAACAACTCCGGAGGCGGCCAGCCGGTGTCGATGGAGAATGCCCGCCGGGTGAGCGAGGTGTGCCGGCGGAGTGGCATTCCGCTCTACTTCGACGCCGCGCGCTTTGCCGAGAATGCGTGGTTCATCAAGGTTCGCGAGAAGGGATACGAGAGCAAAACGCCCAAAGAGATCGCGGGCGAGATGTTCGCGCTGGGCGACGGCTGCACCATGTCGGCGAAGAAGGACGGCCTTGCCAATATCGGCGGGTTTCTGTGCACGAACAACGATCTGCTGGCGCAGCAGGAGAAAGACCTCTTGATCCTGACCGAAGGGTATCCCACCTACGGCGGACTGGCGGGACGCGATCTTGAAGCCATCGCCGTGGGCATACAGGAGGCGCTTGAAGAAGACTACCTGCGCTATCGCATCTCATCGATTGCGTACCTGGGCAATCACATCGCGTCGCAAGGTGTGCCCATCGTGCAGCCGCCGGGAGGGCACGCCATTTATCTCGATGCGCGCGCCTTTCTGCCGCATTTACCGCAAGAACAGTTTCCCGGTGTGGCGCTCGCCGCCGAACTGTATCTGGAAGGCGGCGTGCGCTCGGTGGAGATCGGTTCGCTGATGTTCGGACCGGCGGCGCAGATGGAGCTGGTGCGGCTCGCCATTCCGCGCCGCGTGTACACGCAGAGCCACATCGACTATCTCGTCGAGGTGATTCTCGAAGTGTGGAAGAATCGGGAGAGAATTCGCGGGTTGCGCCTGACTTATCAAGCGCCGTTTCTGCGCCACTTTACGGCACGGCTGGAACCGATCGATTGAGGCAATGTCCACGCGTGGGACGGGCACCTGTACCCTCCATCAGCGAGCAGAGGTTATTCAGCGAGTCGCGCCACATCGTTGTGTACCATTCCTTCTCGTCCGGCGTAGTCAATCCGCAATGGCGCAGTTTCAGAATGCATCCCGTCAATCCGCCCCAAAGCCGGATCTCCACCAGGGAACGAACTCCCCTATTCATCGAGCTATCCCATAAGTAAGTGATGCGATTCGGCTTGGTCAGTAGGCAAGATCCATAAATGCTTCCCCGGCGTCGCCCGGCCGCGAAAAGATCGATGCGGAAGCGGTCGAACGATCGCGGATCGGAGCGGCATTCAATCCGTTCCGCCTCCGGCACCCGCAGCCACGCCTCCATGTACTCGGGGACGGCAAGGGCGTGCAACACTCTGGGGATTTCGGCTTCCATCTGCGCCGACGCGGAGATCTCCTCGTTTCCACGTGGGGACTGGCTCTGTTCTGAGACGACAAACCCTTCAGAATCCATCCAACCCTGCAACATGGCCGCTTCTCTCCGTATGGAAAGCGAGAGCAAGCCGCTGTCCAGAATCTCTTTCGCTTCAGATATGTGTGACAAGAGCGCTTTTCCAAGGATGAATGACCGCTGAGTCGGGAGATACGCTGTTACTCAGGATTGAACTTATGACGGAATCGGCGCCCGGGGATTTGCCAGTTACAGTTTTTGGAATTTCATGGATTGGTTTTCGCGATTTTTTCAGATCTGCACCTTGCATGGCGCCGAAGCGCTTTCCGTCGCCAGAACCTACGGCGAAATTGCATCGCGCCGCCACGCGTTCCTGGGCGTTTCCGCTCCGCGATCCCGAATATCGTAACTCGACTTAGTGATGAACGAGCCACTCGCTCACGCGAGAGCGATAGCTGCGGCTCATGGCGATTTTCTGGCCGTTGACGAGCACGACAGAAAAGTCGCCATTGGGCTCGGTGCGCACTTCCTTTACGTACTGAAGGTTGACGATGGAGGAGCGGTGCACGCGCAGGAACATCTGCGGATCGAGCCGTTCTTCGATGTGCACCATGGTTTCGCGCAGCAGATGAGTATCGTTCTCGGTGGAGATTCTGACATAATTTTCCTCCGCCGCGATCCAGCGGATCTCGGATACCGGCAGAAAGAGTATGCGGCCGCGCGACTTGAAAACGATGCGTGTCGTATAGGGGCCGGCGCCTTTGGGGCGGCCATTGGTCAGCCCCGGCTTTGGCGCCGGGCCGCTCAATTGCTGCCGTACTCGCTCGACTGCGGCGCGAAAGCGCTCGCGGGTAAAAGGCTTGAGAAGATAGTCGACGGCGTGAATTTCAAAGGCCCGCACGGCATATTGATCGTACGCCGTAGTAAAGACGATTCGCGGCATCTGGCAAAGGGTGCAGGCGGTCAGCTCGCCGATCAAGTCGAAGCCATCCATGCCGGGCATGCGAATGTCGAGAAACAACAGCTCCGGCTTGGCCACCCGAACCAGCTCAATCGTCTCGGCGGCGGTGGCTCCTTCACCGACGATTTCCAGGTCCGGTTCCTCGCGAAGGAATTGCCGCAGCTTCTGTCTCGCCAGGACTTCGTCGTCTGCCAATACCACGCGAATCATTCTGCACCGAACCTTGTGATCTGCTCTTCTCGGCGATCGCACAGCTTGAAAGGAAGAGTGATCGCGACCTGAACCTTGTTGCGGTCCAACTCGCGAATGAAAAATTCGTGGTCCGAGCCGTAGTGCAAGCGCAAGCGAGCCTTGACGTTCGATAGCCCCAATCCCTGGCCGGACGATCCGCTGCCGGGGCCGTCCTTCAGCCCGACGCCGCTGTTGACGACGGAGAGCTTGATCCGGCGGCCTTCGCGGCGGCCCTCGATCGCGAGCATTCCGTCGCGGTCCAGCTTCGACAGCCCATGCGCATAGGCGTTCTCCACAATCGGTTGCAGGATCATTGCCGGCACCAGCGCGTCGTGTAACTCGCTGTCAATGGAGACTGATTGACGCACGCGGCTGCCGAACCTTTGGTCCTGCATGGCAAGGTAAAGTTCGATGAATTCCATTTCATCGCGCAAGGGAATGAGTTGCGCGTCGCCGCGTTTCAGCGTGATACGCAGCAGGCTGCCTAGTTGTTCCAGCATGTTGTCGGCCGCCGCCACGTCGGTCCGCATCAAGCTAGAAATGCTGTTCATGGTGTTGAAAAGAAAGTGCGGGTTCAGTTGCATGCGCAAGGCAGATATTTGAGCATTTGCCAGCATCGCTTCCAATTGAGCCGCCGCGTCCTCTTTTTCCCGAAACTTGCGGTAATAGCCGATGGTGCGAAACAACCCGAAGGCGCACCAGCAAATCACCAGATTCTCTAACAGGTCGTCGTCTATCTCGAAGGCAAGCCGCCGCAAGTAACTCATGTGCGGGCGGTTCAAGGGTAAGTTGGGAAAAACCAGAACCCAGATCGCCTCTTCCACGACGCTGGCAAGAATGCTGAGTGGAATAAGCCGGCTGAGTATCCATGTCCAACGGGCCTGCTGAATCTTCTCGCCCAGCCACCACCAGAGCAACCAGCAGACCACGCCCCACAAGGAATACTCCGCACCCCAGGCGCTCAGCAGAAGCGACAAACTGACCGGATAACTCCACAGCCGCATGCTGACCCAACCTTGCAGAGCAAAAAGAACACCGAGAAGGGCAAAAATTCCCACGAAGATGACCGGATGCATGAAAACCGGCCAAAAGCGCTTGCTCATTGCGGGTTGGGGCTTCAGCAAATCACCTCCTCGATATGTGCTACCCATAGCCGAGTTCTGCGTTTGGCGGCAAATGCCGCGATGGAATGTCAGGCTGGCGGAGGCAGAACCAATTGTCCGGCGTGAACCTCAGCGTCGGCAAGGGTGCGCGCCATCGTGGGGAATCGCTTGTTGGTTTCGCCGCTTTTACCGATAAAGGCGAGCACCGAAGGATGCTGTTTGAACCACTCGTTCGCGTTCAGGGAAATGGCGGCAGCGCGTTCGCCGCCCAACTTAGCGGCGAGCGTATCGATATCGTTGGCGAGAAGGCGCTTGGCTGCCTCGCCGCCCTGGAGCATGGCCAGTTGAAAATCGTAATAGGCGGCTTCGGCGTCGGGAGGCGCGCCTCGCCCGTCCCGCGCCAACACGCCGAGCAGCACGGTCGACCTCCACGAACCGGCGGCGGAGGCAGTATGCAAAAGACCTCCTGCTTCCTGCTCTGACTTGGCCAGTTCAGGGTGGTTGATCAGAATCAGTCCCAGCGAGTGCATCGCCGGAACATAGCCGTCGGAGGCCGAGCGGCGCAAAAATCCCGCGGCTTTGGCAAAGTCATGGGCATGGCCCTCTTGAGTCGAGTAGAGCGATCCGAGATCGTAGGCCGCTATCGGGTCATGGAGCTTGACCCCGATGGCGTACCACTTCTCCGCCGCGGCTTCGTCCTTCTTCATCCCGATCCCGAAAAAGGACAAGTCGCCAAGATAGCTGGCTGCAATGCCGTCGCCTTTCTCGAATGCTTCGCGAAATAACCGCGCGGCCAATTGCTCGTTTTTTTTGACCCCGACACCCCAGACATACATGACGCCCAAATTCACTTTGGCCTTGACAAAGCCGCCCGCGGCCGACAACTGATACCAATGAAAGGCGCGCTCCGCGTCGATCGGAACGCCCATCCCAGTCTGGTAGAGGAAGCCGATCTCGTTTTCCGCCTCGGGATCGCCGCTCTGGGCGGCTTTCTCGTACCAATGCGCAGCCAGCTTTACATCCTGCGGCACGCCATCGCCGACGAAATAGGCCGTTGCCAACTCGATCTGCTGGGGCACCAACCCTTTCTCCGCGGCGGCTTGAAGCTGGGGAATGCTTTCGCGGGAGGCCTGGGCCGAGTGCGGAGCCAGCGCGACGCCCGCGAGCGCCACAAGCGCGGCAGCACCAAGCCCGGAGCCGCGGAAGTAACTTCGATAGGGATGAATCATGGTCTCTCCAACCCCGGGCTCCTCTTTTAGGCCCGAAGCCGACCCCGAAGAGGACGTGCAATTCATGCTCCGTAGACATCGCTGGATACGGTATGTGATCGCCTAAGTTCCTCGAATCAGCGAACACTCGTCTCGCGCCAAAGCCGCTATGCGCAAACTGCCTCACTCTCCGTCATCGGCAAAATGCAACTCGTCACAAAATGAAAAGTGACCTTCTTTCAGCCGGAACGCGCTTGGCGATCCCGTTCGCGAACCCCTCGCCATCCCTGCAATGATGACGCTCGCAATGGAGAGAAATGAATCGAGCGAACTTGCCGCGATGCGCCAGAGCATCGCCAGCCCTAATCGATTGATAGGAACTATCTTCGCTGCGGGAGCGATGGGGAGTCTTCCTGCTTCTTGCGCGCCGGTCGCATCGATAGGTTGTCCCTAAACTACGCGGCGCCACGTTGACACGCTTTCCCGGCTGCATGGGCATGCAAATTCCCTGCCCGTGCATCGTTTAGGATCGTCGACATCTTCACCAGCAACCATAAGTGCGAGCGGAGTACGGAACCCTTCATCAGTAAGTCCGATACAAAAATGAGTTTCACCCGGAATTAGAGAATCGACAAATGAAACCTGCAGATGGCTCTTATCTCACATGGAGATGGCGGAACGAACAGAGTCACGGAGATCTCTTCGCTGAAACGCAGCGAAGCTCTGCGGAGGAACGGATCCGAGACGACTGCCGCCGTTCAAGACGCAAGCGCTCACTCCTTTGCAGGGAGGATTCCGTCCGACGACTGACCGTTTCTTTGCCCGACGAAGTGTCCGAACTCGGACAGACGCGTCCGGATTCGGCCAGTGCCGGCGAAAAAGCCGCGGCTAACGGTCTGCGCTAACCTCCTTGTTTTCAATTTGTCGAATAAGAGCAGCTTTTTGGAATTGGATTTGCACAAATCCGGGTAGGGTTACACGGCTCGTTGGGCAATTGGGCAAGCTCTTTTCGCATTTCGTCAAGGTTTTCGTGCGTTCTGTCCCGGGCCTCCGAGGGCGGATTGCGGGAGAATCCTGGCTAAACGAAGCAAAACCAAGAGGGAGAGTCACTTTGATCCGCGCAATTTTGGCCGACGACGAAGCACTTGCAAGACATAAATTACGTGAACTGTTGCGCAACGAAGCGGAGATCGAAATCGCCGGCGAGGGCGCAAATGCGTCCGAGACGATCGATCTGGTGCGCGACACCTCGCCCGACTTGCTCTTTCTCGATATCCGCATGCCCGGCCGAGATGGGTTCGATATCCTGCGCGAGCTGGCTGCCTGCGAGGGCGTGCAAATGCCGCTGACGATCTTCACCACGGCCTACGACAGCTACGCGCTGCGCGCGTTCGACATCCATGCCGTCGATTACCTGCTTAAGCCCTTTACCGCCGAGCGGCTGCACAAGGCCGTGCAACGGGCCAGCGACCAGCTGGCGAGAACGCGCCAGAATGGAAACGGCAAAGACCGCCAGGTCGAGAACGGCAAAACGCACAGCACGCGAATGGTCTTCAAATCGCGCGGCCGCATTCTCTTTCTTCCCGTCTCGGAGATTCGCTGGATCGCCGCGGAGGAGAACTACGTCCGCATCTGTACCGGGACGGAGACGCACCTGCTCCGCGATACCATGGCGAGAATCGAAGAACGGCTCGATCCCAGCATGTTTTTGCGCGTGCATCGTTCGGCGATCGTCAACCTGCAGTATGTGAAGGAAGTGCGCACCAACGCCAATAGCGAGTTCAGCGTGATTTTGTCGAACGGCCAGAAAGTCTCGATGAGCCGAAGCTACCACGCGCGCATTGGCGAACTGCTGGCCAGCCGATGACGGCCGCGAAAAAAAGAAATCCTGCAAGAATTGCGCACAGCAGCGTTCCTGAGTGAAAAGGCCGGCGACTGCCCGCCGGCCGAGAAGGAGCGCTATGAATCGACCTATGTGGCTGGGAACGGCTGCGCTTGCGATGTGCGCATGGGCGGCGTTGGAGCAGGCAAGTGGAGTGAAGGCGGCCGGCGCACCGGCCGGAATCGACGAAAACGAATTCCGCGTGCTCGCTCCGATCGAGAGCGGCAATCTGCTGCTCTTCCCCGTAATCAAATCGAATGGAAAGTCGCTGGACACGACGCCCTTTCTCACCCTGGATGAAGGCATCAAGAGCGGCCAGGTGGAAGTGACCGAGGCCGGGCGCGTGCAGGGCCTGGTTCGGCCGCGCCCAGGTGCGGGGCCATGGCGACCGTTTCGCATGGGCGGAGACCAGGTGAACACGCTGGTGCTGGTGAATAACTCGGATCGGCCATTGCTGCTGCTCGCCGGCGAGATTGTCACCGGCGGCAAGCAGGATCGCGTGATTGCCAAAGACCGCATTGTGCCGCCGGGCAGCGATCCGATCGATCTTTCGGTCTTCTGCATCGAGCCGGGGCGGTGGGTGGAGAGCTCGGCGACCTTTGGCGGCACGGCCAAGTCGCCTGCGGAGAGCTTTATGGTCCAGCCTACCGTGCGGCAGCAGGCAATGGTAGCCAAGAACCAGCAGGAAGTTTGGGACTCAGTGCACAGGAGCATTGCGCAAATGGAGCTGGCGCACCCTGCTGCTTCGGCGACGGTCACCGTGCAGGGCGGAGCCGGGGGCGGCATCGCCGTCCCACAACCTTTGAACACGACCAGCTATGCCAAGGCGATGCAGAACGGCGCGATCAGCGCCAAGGTGGACGAAGCGGCAGCGCCGGTGATGAAGTCGCGCGAGCAGGTGCTGGCGCGGCTGAAACAAGAGCAGGCAGTCGGCGTGGTGGTTGCGGTACGTGGCGAGCTCGTATGGGCCGATCTGTTCGCGGATACGGATCTGCTCTCCCGCTACTGGTCCAAGCTGGTGCGGTCGTATGCGGCTGAGAGCCTGACCGAGGGCGAAGAGCACGCGGCGCCCACGGTCGCCGATGCGCAGCAATTCCTGAACGCGCCTCGCGATGGAATGGAGACCAGCGAAGGCGAAGTGGGCGTTTACCGCTTCAGCGAACTGAAGACAGACGGCATGGATACGTTCGTGCTCGAATCGCTGCGGCCCGGCGCCAATTACGATGTGCACATCAGCCGCGTGAAGCTGAGAGGCGAATACCCCAAGCCGAGGCCGGCGGTGGTGTACTGAATTGCGAAACAGAGCGGCGACTAAAGATCCACGGAGGAAGCGCTCGTTCCTTGGTCTTGCGGCGGAGTTTTCATCGCAAAGGCCAAGGAACTAAGCGCCACCAGCGCCCAAATTTCCGCGAATCCCTCCAGCATTCCGACTACGGCCCGGATCGAATCCCATCGGTAAAAACCTTCAAATGCCTTCTCAAGTGCGCGAGGATCGTCCCCGATTCGATGCAAACTCAACATGATGGGAGCGGCCTGCGTGGTGGTGAGCATCACGCAGATCGCCAATAGGGCAGCGCCATAAACGGGAACGGCTACATACCACGGCCTTCGTGGACCGAGGCGAAAGACGATTGCGGCGGCCAAGATCAACGCCAGTCCGCCGATGCCTGCCAAAGGATAGAGAATTGTGCCGTTCCCAAGGTCCGCGCCGCGGCTGAATGTGGCCCACGCTTCAGCCCCCAGGTGGCGCCAGGCCGGCATCTCTACCAATGTCCGGTTCAAGCTGCCGACTACGGTCCCCAGTAGTTGCTCCACGACGACTAGACAAAGCGCTACGCCCAGCGCGGTTCGATTTTTCATGATCGCCTCCTCTTTTCCATTCATACATCGTTATACGATGTATAAACTATTCCGGATGGAGGAAGGTTGTCAAATCGAACATCGAATTGTCTGTCCAGCAGTCATGAGCCTCAAGCCGAATTCACGCCTTGTTCGCCAGGAGATTTCGAGCTATAATACCTCTTTAGACGATGTAACCGATTGTCCGAGGTGCGGTGGAATGGGGTTCGATCGGGAATTGCTCAAAGGCAGCATCGCGCTTTTGATCCTGAAACTTTTGTCCGAGCGCGACATGTACGGATACGAGATCATCCAGGAGTCGCTGCGCCGCAGCCACGATGCGTTCGAATTCAAAGAAGGCACGTTGTACCCGGCTCTCCACCAGCTGCACAAACGAGGGTATCTTCGCACCGAATGGCGCACGGGAGGGAACGGGAAACAGCGCAAGTATTATGGCTTGACGCCCGCCGGCCGAAAAGCCGCGCGGCGCAGCGAACAAGAATGGTTTTCCTTTACAGGAGTCGTGAACGCCATTCTTTCCAAGGCCCACTCATGACGCATCTCGATGACATCGTTACCCGAGTCATTCTCCGGGCCAAGCTCCCGGGCAGAAAGCGCGGGCGCGAAGTAGCCGAGGAGTTGCGCGCTCACCTGGACGATCTCGTGGAGGAGATGCGATCCCAGGGCTACGATGACGAGGCGGCCGCCCGGATGGCCAGGATGCGGTTCGGCGAGCCTCAGGAGATCGCCGCAGCCTTCGCTTCGGTTTACGCGCCGGAACGATGGGCGAGACGAATTGTTCAGGCGACTCTGCTGTGCGCCGCTTCCACCATGGTTGTGGTTGTTGTGGTCGGCACGGTGCAGTCCATCGCTGCAATATGCGCTGCCCAGCCAATCCTGTCGACCTTGCGCGAAATCTACCAGGAAGGTTTCGGCTTCGGCGCGATAACAGCCGGCTATTGCAGTCTATATGCAGGGGAGCGTCTTTTCCCGACCTCGCTGGCAAAGGCCGCTTTGCCAAGCGTCGTTTTGGGATTGTGTCTCGCCGCGGTGTTCGCTTGCGCGATCCCTCAACATGCCGCGCTGCCATTGGTAGCTTTTGCGTGCGCCGCTTCCGGCCGCCTGCTGCAACGGTTGGAGATGCCTTTCCTTTGGCTCGCCGGGACCGCGTTGCCGCTGCTGATCGCCTGGGTGTTGTTTGGCCCGTTGATTCCCTGCTGGGAATTCCCATGGTTGGTATGGCTAGGCTTGACAATTTCCTGCAAGGCGCTGCGGGAAATTGTTCGGCTCTTTGAGAGAGTTCTTCTCGCAGATTTGGCGTAGATGAGGATGCTGGCGCTCTCGCAGGCCACCGCCATGGCTTATCCGGATTCGCCGCAAATGCCGTCCACCGGCGACTCGCTTGGAGGGGAAAAGAAGCATCGAATGGCCGCAACGGCGGCCGTTCCGAATCACGGGGTCAGCGCGATGCTGCTTCGAATGCTTAGCGGTTTCTGCGCCGCGGCTGCCCAAGTGAGAGGACTTCGAGCGCCACGGGGGCCAGGCCGAGCTTCGTGATCCTCAGCTCCCGGGCAGCGGCGTAAGAGACATCGATCACGCGGCCCGGGTCCAAGATGCCGCGGTCGTTGATGCGCACCACCACCGAACGCTGGTTGGCGAGGTTCACCACCCGCACCAGCGTGCCGAAGGGCAGCGTGGGATGGCAGGCGGTCAGGGCATACATGTCGAATCGTTCGCCGCTGGCCGTACGATGGCCATCGAGCACCGAACCATACCACGAGGCGATGCCGTGCAGCAGGTCGGGCTTCTTTTGCGGTAATGTGGGCGCAAGGGAGTCAGGATCGACCCCGGCCCACTGTGGCGTGGGCGGCAGCGTGGATGCGGGGCGCGGCAGCGGCGCATCGGCCTGTACCGTCACCGTAAAAAGGGTCATAAGCATCCCGCCGGCGGTCACCGACAACGCACCTGCCAGCAGGAGAATCCAGCGGGAATTTTGGGTACTCGCACTGCTCGATAGATAGCGATCGGGCATCTGGTTATTTTAACGGATCGGCCGGAATTCCCCAAGCTGAAAGCACCGAAAAAGCACTGTGGAACTCTCCGTCCTGCGGTACCAAAGTTCCATTCAAAGAAGTTTCCAGAATAACTCCGGTATTTTCCGGGTTTTTCGGGTCCGGATCGGCAATTGAGGCGAAGTCCAGTAAAATCAGCGAAATTGATCCGTCGATTCTGCGAAGTCATGGAATACTATCCCCAATCCTTGCATGCCGGTTAGCACAGCTCCATTCTTTGTATTTCTGATCGCGGTGTGTCTACTGTATTGGTCGACAGGCACATCGCGGCGGCTGCGATTTGCTGTATTAGCTGCCGCCAACCTGTTTTTCCTGGCTCATTTCAGTCTTGTCTATCTGGCGCTTCCGCTGGCCACAACCGCCGATTTCCTGGTGGGCCTTGGATTGGGGCGCCTCACAAAGAAGGCGACGCGGCAAGCTCTGCTGGCGATTTCGCTCGCCGTCAATCTCGGGCTGCTTGCGAGCATCAAATTTCTTCCTTTGCTCACCGGCAGCCGCTTTGTCTGGCTCTTGCCGCTGAGCCTCTCGTTCTATTGCTTCCAATCGCTGACTTACACCATCGATCTTTACCTTGGCGAGATTGAATGCACGAAGAGTTATCCCGCCTACCTGGCTTCCGCCCTATTTTTCCCATCGATCACGGCGGGTCCGATTCCGCGCACGGGGAAATTGTTGGGGCAACTCTCACAACCGTTTCGGCTGAGCGCCGAAGACGGCGCCCGAGCCCTGCTGTTGATCGCGACAGGGCTGACGAAGAAGCTACTCATCGCCGACTACCTGGCCAATAATCTGGTGGGCCGCGTTTTCGATACGCCGGCGCTCTACTCGAGCGCGGAGATCCTGGTCGCCGTGTACGGCTACGCGCTGCAACTGTTCTTCGATTTTTCAGGTTACACCGACATTGCGATGGGCGCGGCGTTGCTACTCGGCATCCGCCTGCCGGAGAATTTCCGCCGGCCGTATCTCGCCGTGAATGTTGGCGATTTCTGGAAGCGATGGCACATCAGTTTTTCCAATTGGCTGTTTTTCTATCTCTTCGATTTTCTGCCCAAGTCGCGCAAACGTCCGATGCTGTCTTACGGTTATGCCGTTCTTGTGACCATGGTCTTGGGCGGGCTGTGGCACGGCATTTCCTGGAATTTTCTCATCTGGGGAGCGCTGCACGGGCTGGGGTTGGGCGTTGTCTTCGCATGGAAGCGCCGGCGCATGATTCCATCTCCACACTGGTGGGCCAAACTGCTGGGCGGTCTGCTCACGTTCCATTTTGTCTGCTTGACGTGGATCTTCTTTCGCGCATCGTCGCTGCAGAGCGCCTTGGCCATGCTGCGCGGATTGGGCGCACTGAGCTGGTCGGCGGAAAACCTGACTCCCCTGGTGATTACCGTGCTCGTGCTGGCGGCCATTTTTCACTGCTTGCCTTCGCGCTGGTTCGACGTGACTGCAAATGCGGCCGCACAGGCGCCGTTCTGGGCGCAAGGCGCGGCTATGGCCGCAGTGATTCTACTCCTTCAAACGCTGGCGGGCCGCGGGTCCGCACCTTTTGTCTATGGCAATTTTTGATATTGACGAGGTCGAGCCGGCCGAGACCGGGGCTCGGGTCTCCGCGGGAATGAAACCGCGCCGCAGGGCGAATTTCCCGCTGAATACCGCGCTTGCCGTCGCGGTGATGTTCGCCTCGCTGGCGGTTCTTCGCGTGATCGGCGTGCGGGCCAAAGCCATCGACTTTGCCATCTTCGCCGAAGCATTCAGCCTGCATTGGCCATCGCCGCCGGCCGCGGCCGTTCCCAAGGTCGCTGCCGTGCCCAAAGCCATGGGAAAGTTGCCGCCGCTTTCGCCGGTGTTTGTGGATGAGGCGAAGAATCTGGAATCGTTTTTTGCCGCGCTCTGGAAGCTCGAGGCGGCGGGAAAAACAGGCGGGGTGGTGACGATTCTGCATTATGGCGATTCGCCCACTACGGCGGACCTGATTACCGGCGACATTCGCGCGCGGTTGCAGCGCCGGTTCGGCGATGCCGGGCGCGGCTACACATTGATTGCCAAGCCCTGGGCGTGGTATGGACATCGCGGCGTGGAGATGAGCGCCAGCGGCTGGAACGTGCGAACCGGCGTAGGACTGGTGCGGCAGGGCAGCTACGGCCTGGGCGGCGCTGCGTTCGAAGGCGAGCCCGGCGCGTGGAGCCGCTTCCGGCTCACCGATTCGGAGCAATCGGCGGTCGAAGTCGAGTACCTTGCCAAGCCCGGCGGCGGAACGTTTGCGGTGGAAGCAGACGACCAGATCATGGTGGAGCAGTCGACCGACGCCAAATCCCCGTCAAGCGGCTCGATTCACGTGCCGCTGCCGGTGGGAACGAAGGCCGTTTCGATCCGTCCCACTTCGGGCTTGGTGACGCTGTTCGGCGCCGACTTCCGCCGCGGATCGAACGGCCTGCTTTACGACAGTTTGGGCCTGAACGGCGCCACCATTTCGGTGCTGGCGAGGGTTCTGCAACCGGAACTCTGGAAGCAGGAGATGGCTCGCGCGGCCCCGGCACTGGTCGTCGTCAACTACGGCTCGAACGAAAGCAGCTTCGGGAGCTTTGTTCATAACCAATATGGGTCGGAGTTACTTTTGGCGATTCGACGAATACGCCAGGCAGCCCCGAACGCATCTATTCTCATCATGAGCCCCATGGATCGCGGCGAGCGCCGCGGGCTGGACGATATCGAAACCATGAGCACGATCCCGGAGATTGTCACCATGCAGCGCCAGGTGGCCGCGGCAACGCACTGCGCCTTCTTCGACACCTACGATGCGATGGGCGGCAGCGGAACCATGGCGCGATGGCTGGTCGCCAATCCACGGCTGGTGACCGCGGATCTTCTTCACCCTACGCCGCAGGGCGCCTCGTTCGTGGCAGACCTGTTCGTTGAGCAGTTGAATCTGGGTTATGATCGCTGGAAGATGCAACATGGAATCGCCTTGCCGGCCGCTCCCAAGGTGGTCGCCCGTTTGAGTGCGCCGCCGCAGCAGCGCAAGGCCGGCGTTGACAAAGGAAAGAAATTGCAATGAGACGGCGCCCTCCCCACACTGCCAGAGCGATTTGCGCCTTTGCGTTGGCAGCCGGCTTGGCAGGCGCTACGCTGCCGGCAGCTCCGGCGCAGAAGAAGCATCACGCGACGGCGGCAAGCCCATCGCATGCCGGCGCCAGCAAGAGGGCAGGCGCCGGCACGAGCGCGCTGCGCCGCACGCGGGCGCGCGTGCATTACAGCATTCCGGTTAATCCCGCGCGCAGAGCGGCGCTGGTCGAAGAGATCGGAGACCGTCTCAAAGAACCCGCGGCGCATGCCATCGCATACGGCTCGGCGCTGGATGGTTTTTATGCCCAACTTGCCTCATTGGAGACGTCGGAACATGAATCTGCGCTGCGGACGGGCACGGTGCGCGTGATGCAGTTCGGCGACTCGCACACCGCCGCCGACACGTTCACCGGTGAGGCGCGGCACGTCTTCCAGCAGCAGTTCGGCGATGGGGGAATCGGCTACTCCTATGCCGGGCACCCCTTTGCCGGCTACCGCATCCTGGGCTCGGAGCGGAGTCAATCGCGCGGATGGCAGACGCAGGGCAACAAGTTCCTGCAGCTTAGCGATGGCGAACTCCTTGGCATGGGCGGCATCAAGATCTCGACCGATCGCGCCAACGAATGGGTCTCTCTCGATGCTCCCTGCTCGACACTGGAGCTGCAGTATCTGCAACAGCCGGGCGGCGGCAATCTGCGATTTACCGATAACGATAACGAGCCGGTCGAGATAGAGACCAACGCCGCCGAGACCGGTCCCGGGACTTTCACCTATACGTGCACGCCCGGCGACCACCATTTTGAAGTTACTACGGAACAACAGGCTCCTGTAACTCTCTTCGGCTGGGTAGCGACCCAGCCTGGAGTGACCTGGGAATCGATCGGCATCAATGGAGCCGAAGCGCCGCTGATGCTGAGGTGGGATCAGACGCTTTTTTCCCGTTATCTAAAAGACGACTCGCCCGCGCTGATTGTTCTCGCTTACGGCACCAACGAGGCAGCCAGCCGCGATTGGGACGAGGAGAGTTATCAGCAGAGGTTTGCCGCGATCATCGATACCTTGCACGGGTACGTTCCCGAGTCGTCGATCCTGGTCGTCGGCCCGCCGGACCGCTCGGTGGGCAGCCGGCGCCGGGCGTGGCACACATTCACGGGAACGGATCGCATCATCCAGGCGCAGCGCGCGGTCTGCCGTGCGCACGATTGCGCCTATTGGGACCAGCGCGATCGCATGGGCGGATTGGGATCGATGCAGGAGTGGGTTTATGCCGGCTGGGCGCAGCCCGACCACACCCATTTCACCGGCGAAGGCTACCGCGAGCTCGCCGACGCTCTAATAGCCGACCTGATGACCGATTACCGCGCTTACAAGGAACGCAATCCCGCAGGAAGCGAAACCGAGGCGAGCGGAGCAGCCGATGGAGCCACAGGCACGAATCCTTAAAGTCCTGCGGAGAGTCACCGGAAAGGAGATCAGCCCAGCGCCCGAAGAGTCGCTCTTTCTTTCGGGCTTGTTGGATTCTTTTGCCTTGACCGACTTTGTCAGCGGACTGGAAGAGGAATTTGGCGTAACCATTCCGGACGCCGACTTATCGGCTCGTAAGTTCGATACCATTGAAAAAGTAACTTCCTATCTGGCTTCGAAAGCCTGATCATGGCCTATCTGCGCTCGTTCGGAACGTGGCTTCCTTCGCGCCGCGTGAGCAATGACGAAATCGCCCGGCTGGTTGGCGCAATGCCCGAGTGGATCTTGGCGGCAACCGGCATCGAGGAGCGGCGGTACGCGGCCGAAGAAGACACGGTCGCCGCAATCGGGCTTCGCGCTGCGCAAAACTGTCTTGAAAACGCAGACGTGGCGGCGTCGGATGTTGGCATGATTTTTGTCAGCTCCGGCTCCAGCGAGCGCTTCTGCCCGGGTCCGGCGTGCCAGATCGCCGCTGCGCTCGGCCTGACTACGACCCCTGCGCTCGATATACCTGTCGCCTCGGCGGGGTCGCTGATCGCGATCGCTCAGGCGGCGCAGCTTGTGTCTTCTGTGGGTCGGGTGCTGGTGGTGGGTGCGGAAATCATGTCGCGCCGCGTTTCCCTCACGCCGGAGGGCAAAAACACGGCCATTCTCTTCGGCGACGGCGCCGGCGCATGCCTGGTGGACGCGGAAAAGGGGTTCGCCCGCATCGCGGATTCCTGCCTGTACACCGACGGCTCCATCGCAGAGATTCTCACCATGGAGAAAAGCCGTCTTCAGATGGATGGGCAGGCCGTGATTCTGCAGGCGGCGCGCAAGATGCCGCGCGCCATCGGCCAATTGCTCGCGCGCAACGGAGTTGCCGCGGCCGACGTGGGAGTGTTTCTGCTGCACCAGGCCAACCTAAACCTGATTGCGCGCGTGGCCGCCGCGTTGAAGGCTCCACAGGAGCGGTTCTTTACCAACATCGCCCGCTATGGAAACACTTCGTCGGCGTCGCTGCTGATCGCGGCCGACGAGTGGCATCGGGGCCGGTCGGCGCCGCTCGAGGGTCCATTGGTGCTTTCGGCTTTCGGCGCCGGCTTGAACTGGGGCGCAATTCTGGCCGTGCCGGTTTGACTGAGCCCTGAGGACAGGCTGCCTCTTTTTCTAAAATGCTCTAGAATTTCCAGTTCGGATCGCCGTCCGATCCTTTGGCATCCAGCCATGGTGAGACCGTAGTGGCGGAATTGGAACAGAGCGAGGCGGAACGCCTGCAAGCCCGCCGGATGGACTATGCGCGCCAGGTTTCCGCCACAGCGGGCATCCCTGCGGGAAGCGAGATCGAGGCCGCGTTGGCGACAATTCCCAGGGAAAAATATGTCGGACCGCCGCCCTGGAGAGTTCTATCCGGGCGCGGACGGCTGCGAACGACGTCGGACGATCCGGCGGTACTGTACCAGGATGTGCTGATCTCCCTGGGCGGAGAGCCGGGACTGAACAACGGGCAACCCAGCCTGCACGCCATGTGCCTTGCCGCGCTCGGCGTGAAACGAGGCGAACGGGTGGTGCACGTGGGCGCCGGGACGGGATACTACACGGCGGTGCTGGCCATGCTGGTGGGCGAGACCGGCGTGGTGGACGCCTATGAGATCGAGCCAGACCTGGCCGAGCGAGCCACGGCGAACCTAGCGGAGTTCAGAAACGTTGCAGTGCACGCCCAGTCGGGCGCCGCGGGACCGCTGCCCGAGTGTGACGCGATTTACGTGAACGCAGCGGCGGCCGAGCCCTTGGCGGTATGGCTCGACGCGGTCAAGCCGGGAGGACGGCTGCTGTTTCCGCTGGCTGCCGTCGACGGGACCGGGGAGATGCTGCTGCTGACTCGCAATTCCGAGATCGAGTACGCAGCCAGGTTCCTTACCGCGGTGCAGTTTGTGCCTTGCATAGGCGCCCAGGACGAGCACGCCGGGCGCGCGCTGCAGGCCGCGTACCGGCGCGGCCACTGGCGCGACGTGCGCCGGCTGGTGCGCAACACCGAGCCGGGTGAAAGCTGCTGGCTTTCCGGCGACGGGTGGTGGATGGGGAGCTACGGCAATTCCTGAGTTGCTGTGGCCTTTTGGGTTTAGTGCAAGGTCGCCGCTCCTTGGGGTCGCGTCGACTCAAGTACAGCGACTTCGGGATACAGTGACTCAGGAATTGCTATAGCGAGTCAATCGAGAGGCGGCGGGTTTAGGTTACGGCGGTTCCACAATTGCTATACCTCGCAGCGACGAGCCACCTTGAACAGCGCTGGAAAAGGGGTATCGGAATGGTGGAACCGCTCTTAGTTAGCTCCGCGCTGCTTCGGTAGGCGTTTGTGCTCTGCACAGCATGGCCGCATTGACAAGCAGCCAGACGAGAATGCTTGCCACAGCCAGCACGTCCGCGAGCCGATCGATCAGTGTCAAAGAGAATGCGATCATGGTGAGGAACAGCCCCCATCGGTCAGCTTCGAGCCGTACCGCCGCGCCCCAACGAGGCCTGTCCGCCGCGCTTCCCTGGGGCGGCCCCAAGGCCGGCCGCCGGCAGGCAAAGTCCGGGAAGGGAAGGCGACCGGATGCTTCCACCGCCTCCCGTGCTTCGGCCGAATCAAGCCGAAGCAGCCGAAAGGCTTCGGCCAAAACGAGAAAGACCGCTCCCGCAAGAGGAAGCAGCGATGCAAGGCCGACCGCGTAGAGAAGCTCGCCGATACGGTGCTCCGCCGAGTGGCGCCGAGAGGATGCGCGGCTGTGAGTGCAGAGGACGGCTCCCAGGCCAATAAGGAGGGCCGCAAGGAAGAAGCACGCGTGCTCGATCGGTCTACGAGAAGGAAGGTCGCGAATGAAGCGCCAGACCACGTCATCGCGATCCAAGAAGTAACTGCATACGGCT
>JASHTH010000228.1 GCA_030040655.1 Acidobacteriaceae bacterium
GCCACCGCCGTTCCGCCCTCCTCGCCCGGGTACCACGCATCGAGAATGGCGTTGGCGTGGTCATTGGCCCAGTTCACCGCCAGCGCGCTGCCGTTGGTGAGCACCACCACCAGCGGCTTTCCAGCAGCAGCGAGAGCTTCGAGCAGATCGCCCTCCGGCGCGGGCAGGTCGATGCTCGTGCGGTCGCCACCCTGGAATCCCGGCTCGCTCACCGGCATCTCTTCGCCCTCGAGTTCGCTGGTGATGCCCACCACCGCAACCACCACGTCGGCGTTGCGCGCGGCTTCCACGGCTTTGGGATCGGGCGCCAGATCGACCTTCGACCACACCAGCCGCATCGTCGGTTTCACGGCGCGGAGCTGCAAATACATTGCTTCAATCTGGACGGGCTTGCCGGCCTCGAGATGAACGCGGCCGAAGTGCGTGTCCACGTTGTCCATGCTGTAGGCCAGCGCAATTTGCTTGCCATCCACCATCACCCTTGAAACGCCTTCGCTTTCCACGCCGAGGTTGTAGTCGCCGGTCTCCTTGGGAGTCAGGGCAGCCTCCCAGCGAATAGCCAGCGGCTTTACGCTTTCAACCTCCGGAGGCGGAGTGGCGCCGGAGAGATCGATCGTGGAGGCCGTGCTCGTGGCGAGGGCCTGCGGTTTTGCATCGGGATGCGCCATGGCCTCCTGCATGTCGAACTTCGAAAAACTCACCTTCACGCCGGGTTGGCCGCCGGTGGTGAGCAAATCCGCGGGCACGGGCGAGCCCTCCTTGTTCAGGTACTGCGTGCCGGGAACGTAATCGATCGAGTCATCGCGAAACTCGTTCTTCAGGCCCTCGAGAATCGAGACGGTGTGCGTGGGAATGCCGGTGTAGTTGCCCAGCAGCACGCGCGTCTGTTCGGCGAGCGGCCCGATCACGGCGATCTTGATGCCCGAAGTCTTCAGCGGCAATGTACCGTCGTTTTTGAGCAGAACCATGGCCTCGTCGGCCACCTTGCGCGCCATCTCGCGATGGGCGGGGCTGTTCAGCTCGCTCTCGTCGATCTTGCTATAGGGCACCATGTCGGGCGGATCGAACATGCCCAGTTTCATGCGCGCGGTGTAGAGCCGGATGACGGCGCGGTCGATGTCGCTTTCCTTGAGATAGCCTCCCTTCACCGCGTCGAGATAGGGCTTGTAGTCGTGGTCGTCGGTCACCTTTTGCGTGAAGTCGATGCATTCGTTGTCCATGCCGCGCTCAAGGCTGATCGCCGAAGCCTGCGCCTGCGAGGGCTCGTAGCGGTGGCCCTCGAAGATATCGCGCACCGCGCCGCAGTCGGAGACCACGTAACCTTTGAAGCCCCACTTGCCGCGCAACTGGTCCTCGAGAAGGAACTGGTTGGCGCACGCCGGCTGCCCGTTGATGGCGTTGTAAGCGCACATCACGCTGTCGGCCTTGCCCTCGGTGACCGCGGCTCGGAATGCGGGGAGGTACGTGTCGAGCTCGTCGTGCTTGCTCACGTCCACGTCGGCAAAGTGGCGCGTGGGCTCGGGGCCGCTATGCACTGCGTAGTGCTTGGGCGTGGAGATGACCCGGTAGTACTTCGCATCGTCGCCCTGCATGCCCGTGACGAAGGCCACGGCCATGCGCGCGGTGAGGAACGGGTCTTCGCCGTAGGTTTCTTGGCCGCGGCCCCAGCGTGGATCGCGAAAAATATTGACGTTGGGAGCCCAGAAGTCGAGTCCCTGGAAGATGTTGCTGAACCCGCCGTTGGCCTTGACGGACTCGACGTGCTTGATGCGCGCTTCGGTGCCGATGACGATGGCCATCCGGTGAATGGCAGGCGCGTCGAAAGTGGCGGCCAGACCGATCGGCTCGGGAAACTCCGTGGTGCCGTCGACGGCCACGCCGTGCAGCGCCTCGCTCCACCAGTCGTAGGCGGGAATGTTGAGCCGCGGAATGGCGCGCGCCTGGTTGACCAGCTGCTGGGCCTTCTCTTCGAGCGTCATGCGCTTGACCAGGTCGGCGGCGCGCTGCTCGGGAGACAGATTCGTGTTCAGATAAGCGGGCTTGGCTTCGTTCTGCTGTGCGCCGGCCAGGCAGGCGCCGCAGAGAGCGGCCGCCGTTAGAAGATGACGGCAAAGATCTTTCATGGATCTCCCCCCCGAGGACGCGGGCAGACTCGAGCCCAGGCATTTGGCGACGGAAGATCGGACGTCCGCTCCCCGGCTGCCAACGCTAAGGCGTGCGGCGAGTTCTGTCAAGCGCGAGCGGTGATGCGAAAAATCGGTTTATTCAAGGGTCCCACGACTATCGATATGGCGGCGGGCAAGGCGGGTACGGAGGGTAGGACGGATAGTGCGGGTGCGCATAAACGTACCAGGGCGACGGAGCGGCGATGGCCCACACCAGGGCTGCAATCCAGCCAATGAACGTCCAGCCCAGAAACAGGTTCACCATGGCGATGCCGGCGCGGCTGGGGAGATTGCGTCCGCAGGCGATAAGCGTGGGCAGAAAATAGAGTCCCAAGGCGAAGAGGAGATGGAACATGGAGCACCTCCAGCGGAACGGCCCGCGCCGGCCTCAGCTCCGAATTGACCGTCCTGCTTGAATACGGTGTAACCTTGCGCAAAGTTCCCCGTAAGAGTGCATAGAGGCCCGAAGCCGATGGTCGAAGGCGCGGAGACCGGCTTGGAAGCGAGAAATGAGCGAATGGCCGGCTGGAAAGAAGGGCAGCGCGAGGAGCAGGAAGCGCTGCTCGCGTTCCGGCACGGCGATCTCTCCGCGTTCGAAGC
>JASHTH010000229.1 GCA_030040655.1 Acidobacteriaceae bacterium
CTCCAGCGGCAGCTTCGGACAAGCGGTCGGCGCCATGCCGCCGCGGCTCATGCAATTGGCGCTTCGTTACCGGTTCTAGGGCAGTTTAGGAAGCAGTGCGTCCGTTCGGACGTTGCCCAAGGTCGCCGCTCCCTGCTGGTCCCACCCCAACGACGAACACATGTCGTTGCGGACCCCGGAGTTGGCCCCACCCCAACGACGAACACATGTCGTTGCGGACCCCGGAGTTGGTCGCGTCGGCTTTGCGATCTTTCTTCCACTCCATCCTTTCCTAAACCGCCATAAGACGGCTCCCCCACAACGCTGCCCTTGGGTCTCGTATGGAATAATCTGCCGGTGACTCCAAGCGCCCTGCCTCACGATTGGTTCCTTGTGGCCTGTGCGGCTGGAACCGTTCTCGTTTTGCTCATCTTGATCGCGAAGATTCGCATGCACCCGGCGCTGGCGCTGATGGTCGCCGCGCTGGGGCTGGGAGTGGCCTCGGGTATGCCGGCGGCAAAGGTGCCGGTCTCGTTTACCGGCGGCGTGGCCAACATGATGGGCCACATCGCCATTGTGCTGGGCATGGGCGCCATTCTCGGCGAGTTGCTGGCACGCTCGGGAGGGGCGGGCGCGTTGGGCGAGTTTCTCATCGAACGCTGCGGCAAGGCCGGCCTGCCCTGGGCGATGCTGCTGCTGGGCATCGTGGTCGGCATGCCCGTCTTCTTTGAAGTGGGCCTGGTGCTGCTCATGCCCATCGTGGCCGAAGCGGCGCGGCGCAGCAACCGCCCGCCGATCATTGCGGGAATGCCGCTGCTCGCCGGACTCTCCATCGTGCACGGCACACTGCCGCCGCATCCGGCGGCGATGCTGGCCGCTACCGAGTACCACGCCGACTTGGGACGCACCATCTTGCTCGGACTGGTTGCCGGGCTGCCCGCCGCAGCCGTCGCAGGGCCGGGGTTCGAGTGGCTTCTGGTCCGCCGATGGAAGCGGCGCAAGGCGCTCGGCATCGAGCTCAAGGACGAGAGCCAGACACTGTTTGCTCAGTCCCAGGTCCCAACAGAGGGACCTGGGGCACCCAAGGAGGATCAATCGCGCTTGGATGCCGAGTCGCTGCCGCGCTTGGCGGGGGAACGCGCCGATCCGGTGCCGCAGCCGGCGGGACCTGTGCGCGCCGCAGCCGCCGTGCTGCTTCCCATCGCACTCATTTGCCTGGGAAGCTGGGCCGATTCGATTGCCGCGCCGGGCAGCACGCTGAACCTGACGCTGCGCTTCACGGGAGACGCCAACATCTCGCTGATGATCGCCGTGCTGGTGGCGCTGGTCACGTTGGGTCCGCGCATCCAGACGGGCCGGCACCACGGCCGGGAGCTGCTGCGGCAGCTCTGCGCCGAATCGTTCGAGCCCATCGCCAATGTGCTGATCATTCTGGCCGCGGCGGGCGGATTGAGCGGCGTGCTGCGTGACTCGGGAGCCGCGCAGGCCACCGTCTCGCTGGCCCTCGGCGCAAAGATGCCACCGCTGGTGCTGGCGTGGCTGCTGGCGGTGGTGGTGCGCGTCTCCATGGGCTCGGCGACAGTGGCCATGGCCGTAGCCGCCGGCGTGCTCGCGCCCATGGCCGGGCACGTGGGCGTGCGGCCCGAGCTGCTGGTGCTCGCCACCGGCACCGGCTCGCTGTTTCTTTCGCACGTCAACGATCCCGGTTTCTGGATGGTGCAGGCGTTTTTCAAACTGGAGCTCAAGCGCACGCTGGCTACCTGGTCGATTATGGAGGCGATCGTGTCGACGGCGGGGCTGGCGACGACGCTGCTGCTGGCTGGGGTGATGCGGTAGCGGAGTTCACGGAACCTGCGGAGTTGGCGGGGGTTAGCGAGTCAGTGCATTGGCGGGCTCGGAGCGCGTGTACGGTCGAACAAGCGGTCACGGAGCCATCTGCGGGAGACGGCCGTCCAAGGGTCAGCACGCAAGTAGACTGGGAGCAGAGGTTTTTCGTGCGCTGTTTTGCTGTGGCTTCTTTTTTTTTCTGCGCGAGTGTCGCGCTTGGCCAAAGTCCGGCTCCCGACCATGCGCAACAGGTTCCCGCTGTGCGTTCGTCGGCGCAAGAGGAACCTTTGGCGCCCGAAGTTGCGGATGCCGAAGCGGCCATTGTCAAGTCGGACTGGGATACGGCGGAGAAGAAGCTGACGCCGTACGTGGCGGTCCACCCGGACGATGCACGTGCGCTCTTCGACGCCGGGTATGTGGCCGACTCGCAGAACCGGCTCGACGACGCGGCCGGTCTCTATCGCCGGGCGGTGCGGGCCAATCCCAAATCGTTTGAAGCGCAGCTCATGCTGGGGCTGCTGCTGGCCCGGCAAGGCAAGCTGGCCGATGCGCGGCCGGAGCTGGCGGCGGCCACTGCGCTCGAGGTCGGAGACGCGGGCCCAGCGGCCAAAGCCCGCGCCTGGCGCGCCCTGGCCCAGATCGACAAAAGCAGCGACCCCGTCCAGTCCTCGACCGATCTGCTCGAAGCCCTCAAATTGACGCCCGAAACGGTCGACGATACGCTGCTTGCCGCCGAAATCGCCGACCAGGCCGGCCAATATGAGTCGGCCGAGGCCGCCTACCGGAGGGTCTTGGCCAAGGATCCGAAATCAGCCTCGGCGAATGCCGGTTTGGCCCATCTTTTGATCGCTCGAAAACAGTATCCGGAGGCGGAAACGATGCTCCGGTCGGCTCTTGAGCAGTCGCCCGACGACCCGGCACTTACGGCGCAGTTGGCAACCGTTCTCGTGGCGGAAAACAAGGCCGAGGCGGTGCCGTTGCTCGAGAAGCTGCATGACGCGCACCCCAAAGATGCCTCCATCACCGAGATGCTGGCGCAGGTGCTTGCCGAGTCCGGCGATACCGCCGGCTCGGACCGGCTCTATGCGATCCTGCTCGCGTCGAATCCCAACGATGCCTCGCTCCTGGTCGCGCACGGCCAGAATCTGGTGCGTGAACTCAAGTTGATGGAAGCATTTGGCGTTTTCGACAAGGCAACCCAACTGGATCCGGCTAACGCGGACGCCTGGAGCGGATTGGCGTTCGCTGCGTCCAAGACGGGACAACCCGCTATCGTGCTACATGCTCTTACCATGAGATCAAAATATCTTCCCGAGAACCCTTCTACCTACTTTCTTTGGGCTACGGCATACGATACGCTTCATAACAAAGCAGCCGCATCCGCTTATTACCATCATTTTCTCGATGCGGCCGGCGGCAAATTCCCGAATGAGGAGTGGCAGGCCAAACAAAGACTCATAGTTCTTGAAAAAAAACCGTGAAACTGCCGAAGATGCGAATACAATGGGCGGCTACAACTCTTACATGCGCCAAGGCATCGGAGGAAGTTAAGAACGCCGGGATGAGACGTTCTTCTCAGCAAGATCTCCTTGAGTCACGGCCTTAGGAGACGCCGCGAGAGCGGAGGTTTCTCATGCGGTGTTCGCTCGCATTAGCAACTGCGGTACTTTTCAGCACGGGCGCCATGCCCTTGTGCGCATCTTCCCTAGACGATAAACCCTTCGATCAGCAGACCATCGACGCCCTGGAGGCCAAAGTCAGCCAGGCATCTCCGCGCGATCAGTGCTTTCTCTATGCCGAGCTTGTCCACCAGATGACCGAAGTCAGCCTGAAGCAGTATGCGGCCGGCAACGTGGACAAAGCCACCGGCATGCTCAAGCAGGTGCAGCAATTCGTGCACAAGATGCACCTTTCGGTTGCCGGAAACGACAAGCGGCTGAAGAACGCCGAAATCCTGCTGCGCCATACGGCATTCCGGTTGAACGAGATGCTGCATTCCAGCAGCTACGAGGATCGCCCGCTGGTAGCGCAAACGCTGGCCGAGGTGAACCAAGCCGAAAACGAAGCCATGATGGAGGTCTTCCGCAAGTAAGGCGCCTGCGCGCGGGCCGCTGTCCTCGCCGCATCGCGAGCAGCTGTTGCTGCGTTTCTTCGAGGCTCTTCCATTTCCCCCGCGTCGAGTCCCCGTGGTTCAATAGAGGCACCGGAGGGACCTCGCATGATGCGCTCGCTCCGCTCCACTTTCGTCATCCTTGCCTGCGGTTTACCCTCGTTCTTCCTCCGATCGCAACCACCGGAAAAGCACGATCCTCTTAACGCGGTGCAGATCGAGCAGATTCGCGAAGCAGGAATCTTTCCTGACGAGCGCGTCAAGCTTTACACCAAGTTCATCGACGAGCACGCGGACCGGATCCAAGGCTTCGCCAACCGGAATCAGTCCGCCGCGCGCGACCATCGTCTCGACTCCGAGTTGCAGGATTTCACGTCGCTGATGGATGAATTGGCCTCGAACCTCGACACCTATTCCGAGCGCAAGGCGGATATCCGAAAATCTCTCAAGCCGTTGACGGAGGCGACTCAGCGTTGGATGACGATGCTGCACTCGATGCCTGACGAGCAGGGGTACGACCTTTCGCTCAAGGAGGCCATCGAGAGCGGCAGCGACTTAACCGACCAGGCCAAAGAGATGCTGGCCGACCAGACCAAGTACTTTGAAGAACACAAGGATCAGCGCGGCCAGGACCGTTCTGAGCCGCAGTGAAACGAGGGTCCAGCGTCAAGGGTCCAGCGTCCAGGGGCCGGCATGTACGCTCTCTGCTCCACTGATTTGAACTCCCGCCCGTGTGCTACCCTTCCTGTTGGTGCCCCCGCAGATTATCTCCATTTTTCAAGAAGAGTATCGCGCCCTGCGCCCGCGCGCGCCCATGCCTCCCATTGTGGTACGTTTTCGCCGCTTCACTTCGCTGAATACCACCATCCGGCTGCGGCGGGGCGAAATCCGCGTCAGCCTTTCGGATTTGTTGGAAGGCGCGCCGGAAGCGGTGTTGCGCGCCATTGCCCATATCCTGCTGGCCAAGTTGTATCGCAAGCCGATCGACGCGGCGCAGAATCTGCGCTTCAAGCGCTTCGCGGCGAGCGGCGCGGTTACGCGGCAGACGGAGCTGATCCGCTATGCGCGCGGCAGCAAGCGCTTCTCGGGACCCGAGGGCCGCTTCTATCACCTGGAAGAGGTCTTTGACGAATTGAATGCACGTTTCTTCGGCGGGTTGCTGGGACGGCCGGAGCTGACCTGGAGCGAGCACCTGGCCAAGCGGGCGCTTGGCCACTACGACGCAGCGCACAACACCATCGTGGTGAGCCGCGTGTTCGACCGCCCGTCAAGCCCGCGCTACGCCATCGAATACCTGCTCTACCACGAGATGTTGCACTTGAAGCACCCGGTGCGGCGCAAGGGACTGAGGCGCTGCGTGCATTCGCAGGAATTCAAGGCCGAAGAGTCGCGGTTCCCGCAGCTCAAAGAGGCTCTGGCCTTCATCAAGCGGCTGTAGGCGGCGCCATTTTAGGATGGAATCAGCGTGCAAATCATCCGGGTTCAAACGCCTTCCGCCAAGTACGACGTATACGCCGGCGCCGGCCTGATTGACTCATTGCGGCCGCGCATCGAGCGGATCGCGGGACGCTTGCCTGGACGGGTCTTTGTCGTCACGTCACCGCCGATCTGGGCTTTGTGGGGAGAGCCGTTCGTTGCGTCGTTTGCCGAGCCGCCGGTGGCGTTGTTTCTCGCTCCCGGCGAGAAGCACAAGACCATGGCCTGCGTGGAAAAGCTGGCGCGGCAGATGGCTCGGGCGGGGGCCGACCGCGGATCGCTGCTGATCGCCTTTGGCGGCGGCATCGTGGGAGACGTGGGCGGTTTTCTTGCGGCCGTGTTCATGCGCGGGATTCCTTACATTCAGGCGCCGACGACGTTCCTCGCCCAGGTGGATTCGTCGGTGGGAGGCAAAACCGGCGTGAATCTGCCCGAAGGCAAGAACCTGGTGGGCAGTTTTCATCATCCGCTTGCGGTGTTCGCGGACACGACGGTGCTGGGCACGCTGCCGGATCGCGAGCTGCGCGCAGGCTTGATGGAGAGCATCAAGGCCGGCATCATCCGCGACCGCGGCCTGGTGCAATACATGGAGAAGCGCGCGCCAAAGATTCTGGCTCGCGACGCCAAGACCCTGGAAAAGGTGATCGCCGCGTCGATCCGCGTCAAGGCCGCGGTGGTGAGCCGCGATGAGCGCGAGGGCGGCCTGCGCATGATCCTGAACTTCGGGCACACGCTGGGCCATGCCATCGAACAAGCAACGCATTACGAGGAGCTGCTGCACGGAGAAGCCGTGGGCTGGGGAATGATTGCCGCCCTTCGGCTGGCGCAGAAGCGCGGGACGATTACGCGAGGGCAGGCGGAACGGCTGGAAAAGCTGATTCATCTCTATGGGCCGTTGCCTGCGCTGAAGGTGCGCGCCGCGAAGGCGGTAGCCGCCGCTGGCGGCGACAAGAAAAACATCGGCGGCGTGCGGCGCTTTGTCGTTCCGCTGGGAATCGGCAATGCGGGAGTCATTGAGGATGTGACGCAAGCGGAGCTGGAGGACGCGGCGCGGTATATGCTGTCCCAGGCGCGCGGGAGCTAAAGTCGAGTTGTCAGCTTCAACCTAGGGCAGTGTAGGAAATCGTGCGCCCGTTCGGACGTTGCCCAAGGTCGCCGCTCCCTGTTGGACCCACCCCAACGACGAACACATGTCGTTTCGGACCTCGGGGTTGGTCGCGTCGACTTTGCAATTTCTCTTCGGCTACATTGTTTCCCAAACCGCCATAGTGATCGATTCGCTCGAATGAGACTGGCCAAAGAATGACGCTTCGCGGAGCCAAACCGGCTGGTATCGACGATGAAGGCCGCGCCGCGCTTGCCGTTCGCGAAATGTTCGATTCGATTGCGCCGCGCTACGACCTGCTCAACCACCTGCTCTCTTCGAATGTGGACCGCCTATGGTGGTGGAGGGCGGCGCGCCGGTTCAAGGATGTTCTGGCCGATCCGGACGCGGCGATCCTGGACGTCTGCTGCGGCACGGGCGACATGACGATGGCGCTGTTGCGCAGGCGTCCCAGTGGAGCGCGGCCCATCCTGGCGATCGACTTCGCGCGAGCGATGCTGAGCCGCGGAGCGAGAAAATTCGGCGCGCGGGGCGCGGTCGCCGTGGAGGCAGATGCGCTGCATCTTCCGCTGCCAACGGCGTCGCTCGACCTGATCGCGACCGCTTTCGGCTTCCGGAATCTCGCCAACTACGAAGCGGGCCTGCGGGAGTTTCATCGCGCGCTCAAACCCGGCGGACAGCTGGGAATTCTAGAATTCAGCACGCCCTCAGGTTTCATCGGCAAGATCTATTCGTTTTACTTTCTGCGCGTGCTGCCGGCGGTGGGACGCATGATTTGCGGAAAAGAAGGACCGTACAATTATCTCCCCAATTCGGTCGGCAATTTTCCCCGACCGGCCGAGATGCTGGAACTGATGCGCGCGGCCGGCTACGAAGAATGCTCGTGGCAGCCCTACACGTTCGGCATCGCCGGGTTGTACACGGCGACTCGCGGCGCTGTAGCCTGAGAGCGCGATGTCCGGCGCCGTGTCGAGAACCGCATCCCGAATATCCGCCGAGAAGCGGCGCGTGGCGCTGCGCTCCATGATGGCAGCGGGCGCGATGACGCTGCTCAAGCTCGCGGCGGGGCTGTTCTCCGGTTCCCTTGGAGTGTTGTCCGACGCGGCGCACTCGGCGCTCGACCTGGCCGGCTCGGCGCTGACCTTTTTCTCGGTCAGAGTTTCCGACAAGCCGGCTGACGAAGACCACACTTACGGTCACGGAAAGTTCGAGAATCTGTCGGCATTCGGCGAAGCCGGGCTGATGGCGATCTCGTGCGCGTGGATCGTCTGGGAAGCGATGCAGCGGATGATTCTCGGAACGATGGAGCTGCATCACTCGATCTGGCCGGTGCTGGTGCTACTCGCGTCGATTGCCGTGGACTACCGGCGCAGCCGCCAACTGCGCAGGGTAGCGGATCGCACCGGCTCGCCTGCGCTAGCGACCGATGCGTTCCACTTTGCGTCCGACATCTGGTCGACGCTGGCGGTGCTGGCCGGGCTGGGAGCGGCGTGGATAGGACAGCGCGTCGGCGTCGTCTGGCTTCGATATGCAGATCCATGCGCGGCGATCATGGTTTCGCTCATGATCCTGCGCCTTACCTTCCGGCTGGGCCGGGAAACGGTGGCCGCGCTCGTGGACGAGGTTCCCGGCGAAGTGCGAAGCCAGGTTTTGAACGAAGTGACCCGAGTGCGCGGAGTGCTCGAGATCGAGCAAGCACGTGTGCGCCGCGCCGGCGCCGCGTACTTTGCCGATTTGACTGTGGCCTTGCCCAGGAGCGACACCTTCGAGCACACCGGAGAGCACGTGCGCGAAATCACCGACGCGGTGCATCGCGTGTTGCCCGAGGCCGATGTCGTGGTCCATACGGTTCCGCGGCAGGACTTCAGCGAGAGCATCTTCGACCGCGTGCGTGCCGTGGCCGCGCGCAACAACGTGAACGTGCACGACCTGAGCGTGCAATTACGCAATGGCCAACTGCGCGTGGAGCTGCATGTGGAGCTGGACGAGACGTTGCCACTGCGACAGGCGCATAGCTTTGTGACCGGAATGGAAGCGGAAATTCTGCGCGAGGCGCCGGAGATCGGGTCGATCCTTACCCATATCGAAAGCGAACCGGCGACCATCGAGAAGCCGGAAGCGATGGCCGAGGCGGAACGCAGGATCGGCCAGGTCCTGCGACAAGCAGCCGCGGAATTCGCAGAGATCAAAGACGTGCACGAGATCACGGTGAGCCGATCCGGCGACCATATTTATCTTTCCTGCCACTGCACGCTGCCCGACGATTTGCCCATGCAACGGGTACATGAAGCGATCACCTCGCTCGAGGACCGCTTCAAGCTGGAGTGCCCGGAAGTGTATCGCGTGACCATCCACCCGGAACCGGCGACGGATAACCGGCGATAATCCGGAGGAGAATTGCATTTCCGGCTTTGACTTTTAGCAGATTTGCAAGTTATAGCCCGCGTGATCGCCTATCCAGAACCACAGATGGCCATTGGGTCGTCGAAGGGCAAGGGCGCGATAGCTCAAGCTGACACGAGCCGACCCAATCTCGTTTCCGCGACGCTCGCCGATTTTCTTGAATTTGGAGTGAGCGGTGCAGCGGGCTAGTTTCCAACAGTGCGAATTGCTTGCTAGCGCGGCTGCGAATCTCTTGCGGGAGCGAGAGATATGCCTCCCGGAATCCGTTCATGGCGCGATGCTCCATCCGAGATC